>NZ_JANKBI010000012.1:0-187922 GCF_024622195.1 Murimonas intestini | reverse complement strand
CTGCTGTCTTTGCGACCTCCAGGATCGGCTGCATTTCGGTTTCCTGTGCAATTTCGATGTCTGATTTGTAACCCATAATATAAAATCTCCTTTCATTAAAACCGCTTGTGCGGCAGTTAACATTTATACACACGTCCTGATTTTGGGTAAAAAAATACCACGTAAAAAAGGACAGGCTGTATCTTACCAATGTACTTTTACGCAGTAGCGGAAGCGATACCATAACGCGGAAAATCCTTCGTTCACAGGAAGCCTCCCCCTCCGGTGACACTTTACGTATGATATCTACTCTACTTTTTGAAATTTTAATTTCATATAATATTAAATAAAAAAAGCAACACTCAGACTAAGATAAAGAATGCTGCCCAGACGGTCGACCAACCATATTATTTTGATTTCCCTGTGGTACTCCACAACTATCCGTCAGTAATCAAAACCTCTCATATGATGTTTTAAATATACATCAAACGAGAGGTTTTGTCAATAATTTATCAATAATTTATTTGTACTTTTATAAATTCAAGTGCAATTTTTTTCTTCACTGTGCGGACATCTTCCCACGTCATCTTTTACCTGTAAGCTGTCTTCAGCGCATCTTTTAGTACCTTTGGATTCTTCTTATACGGCGTCACAGGGCATATTTTCTTTCCCTTGTATCCCGTTAACGTGTATACTGCTATCCTTGCTGCACGCACAGAATATTCTTCTGTAAAGACCATATCCTCAGGTATCTCCACAAACTGGCTGATCATTGCAAAATTAACAGAGCCTTCCGGCACGACCTTCGGCCTGTCGGACATCTTCCTGGGCTGGAACTGGGAATCGATATACGGCATCATGCATGGTATCACATTAATGACATCTTCCATGAGCTCATCCTTCCTGTCTTCCCAGTGAAGGTGGTGCAGCAGCTCAGTCAGAAGCTCCTCGCCTGTACATTCCCTCATAGGCTTCTTCACATAATCTCCTGTCCTGTCTGTATAAAGGCCATATCCCCAGAAGATCGTCGTATCTGCAGGCTGGTTTTTAAAGTGAGGCTGTGCTGCCACTACGATGCTCATCAGCCAGTTAGAGTCCTTAAATGTCATAAGTGCGCCGCTTCCGGGTATGTTCCCCGTATAGGCCTCAATCATCTTCAGCAGCTTATTTCCTCTGCATGTCACGGTAAAGCTCTCCCAGTTAGTCTGGTCAGGATGCCCAAAGAACGGTTCCGGGCTGCCAAGTCCTGCTTTCTTAGCTGTGACTCTGGCCCAGAGCTCCCCTGAGATGGGTTTTTGGGCATCAAATACAGGCGCTGTATGCATATCCCCAAGTGTCGCGCAGTCAGTCATGCAGCCGTTTGTCATGATACACAGATCCTCACGCTGCAGCCCGATCACCTCTTCCTCCCCATCTCTCTCAATATGGATGGCAGACGCGGTGACCCCGCTCTCATCTGCAAAATCAATATCCGTGACGGTTGCTCTGATACTGAAATCCACTCCCTGCTCTTCCAGCCATGTCTTCAGCGGAAGGATGACAGATTCATACTGGTTGTACGGAGTCCTTGTGACTCCCTCCAGGGTCTCGATCCTGGAAAATTCAAATATCATCCTCTCCATATATCTCTTAAATTCAAAAAGGCTGGACCATCTCTGGAATGCAAACGTAGTCTGCCACATATACCAGAAATTTGTGGTGAAGAAATGCATGCTGTCCCGGAACCAGTCCTCAATAGTCATGTCATCCAGTTTTTCTTCAGGAGTCAGCATTAATCTCCCAAGTGCCAGACGGTCCTCGTTGTTAAATCCCATGCTGCTCACATCAAGAATCTTCCCGTTTTTATCAATCAGGCGCCCCTGAGCATGCGTGGGATGAAGATGGTCAAAATTCAGGATCTCTTCTGTTACGCTTTTTCCCGGCATCTCCAGGGAAGGCACTGTAGAAAACAGCTCCCAGAAATTCTCATATGTCTCCTCATTCAGCATCCTTCCGCCTCTGCATACAAACCCATTCACAGGGTCGCCTGCTCCGTCGTTGCTGCCTCCCAATATATGCATTCCTTCCAGAATGTGGATCCTGCTGCCTTCCATTTTGCAGTCTCTTATGAGATATGCCGCTCCTGCAAGAGAAGCCAGACCGCCTCCCACAAAATATGCCTGGCCTTTATTTACTGCTTCAGAAGAAAACTCCGTCTTTTCTTCAGCATCACTGTCTGACTTCTGTTCTTCCTGTCCCTGCATATATTTTTTTGTGAACATCACTGCCGCCGCTCCTGCTCCGGCAAGCACGCCTGCTTTAAGTAATCTGTGTGTTTTCTTAGCCATATTATTACCCCTTTTCCGCTTGTATCATTTAAAGTTCCAACTGCTTTGTTAACTGATACCTGTACTATAACATAGCCTTTTTTATTTGTAATTATACAAAAAATCCATCCTGTCAGAAATCCAGACACACAAGGCAGATTGTCGGGATTTCTGACAGATTCCTCCATCTGTCTAATTTCCGGCACAGGGCAAAAAAATAACCCCTGGATCAAATCTCCCGCAGTCAGGCTGCAGGGCATTTAACTCAGGGGTTTTGTAATGCGGGCAACAGGACTTGAACCTGCACGGTCTCCCACTGGAACCTAAATCCAGCGCGTCTGCCAATTCCGCCATGCCCGCTCATCTGCCGCAGACGCTTCTTTACATCTGCGGCATTTCACGTTTACTAAGTATATCTGAAACTTGCGCTTCTGTCAAGTATCTGGTTGTTACTGTTCACTTCATGACCAGTAACACACCTCGTGGAATGGTGGCGTATGAACAGTAGCATCTGGTTTACTAATCGCTATCCACTCTGCGGCAGCGCGGCAGTAACCTTTACTTGTCTTCTCTGTCCTCTCTGTCCTGGATCCTTGAAAGCTGCTCGAAGCCTTCTGACAGGCCCTCACCGGCAGGCATGGGCATAGCTGGCCCTCTCTTAAATACCGGCTTGAGCAGGATCGGGGTGATGATCGTCGTAATGATGACAACGAGCACAACAGGCCCCAGGAAATTTGTCCCCAGCAGTCCGACCTCGGTTCCCTTGCTGGCCACGATCAGGGCAACCTCACCACGGGAGATCATCCCCACACCTATCCTCAGAGACTGGTAATTTTTATATCCGCACATCTTTGCTCCCAGTCCGCAGCCCACGATCTTAGTGAGCAGAGCCACCACCACCAGTACTGCTGCAAACAGAACGATCGTAGGTGTCATAGCCGGAAGCTCTACCTTCAGTCCGATGCTTGCAAAGAATACAGGTGACAGATACATATATGACAGTGTATCAAACCTGGAGGCCAGGTATTTCGTCCTCTGTGTACTTGACACAATAAGTCCTGCTATAAACGCTCCGGTAATATCAGCCACGCCGAAAAATACTTCAGCCACGTATGACATCAGCAGGCAGAGCACAAAGGCGATGATCACATGGCGCTGCAGTCCTCTCTCTGCCTTCTCGCTCCATTTCTTATACAGCTTATGGAACAGTACCCCGATCACGCCTGCAAATACGAAGAACGCCACGATCTTCAAAAGGACTACTGCCACATTTACAGATGCGTCTGCCATGCTTGTGATGATAGTAAGTCCTATAATTCCAAGGATATCATCAATGATGGCAGCCCCTAATATAGCATTGCCTGAACGTGTCTTCAGCTTGCCGATCTCTTTTAGAGTCTCTACAGTGATGCTGACTGATGTGGCTGTAAGGATGATACCGATAAATACATTCTGCAGGAAAGCGCTGCAGGCAGCATCTGAATCGATCATCCCCGGGCGGTTAAAGAAATATGCCACACCGAAGCCTCCGGCCAGAGGCACAAGCACACCGATGAGCGCGATCACAAACGATGCCTTTCCGCTCTTCTTTAACTCCTGAATATCAGTTTCCAGCCCGGCGCAGAACATGAGGACGATAACGCCCACCTCTGCTGTTTTATGTATAAATTCCGTTTCCGTGAGGATGTCCAGCACAGCCGGCCCCAGAAGAAGCCCGGCCAGCAGCGCACCCACCACCTGCGGCATCTTCACCTTCCGCGTCAAAAGTCCCAGAACCTTCGTGCTTAACAGGATAATTGCCAGATTCAATAAATAATGATACGATGTATCCATGCTCCCACTCCTTCTTGTCCCCGCTTGTTTTTACGGGTTTTGTGTTGTTTCTATGCTGTTTTTGTGTTGTTTTGTGTTGGCATTTTACATTTACCGATATGATTATACACCTTATTTATAAAAAATCCAGTATTTTTTTCTGTAATCTTAATAATTATGAAATTGTCACGTATTCCCCCGGACACCCTGATTAACCATTATGCATCATACAATTCTGACTTGCCAGGTACTTATACCTGTTTTCTATTACGGTAAATTTTACAGTTACTATTCACACGCCAATGTCCCGGGAGGTGTTTTCGTGCGTACTTTACACTTTTCTTTATAAAGTTATATGATTTTATATGCTTGTATTTAATAACATATATGCTATAATTATTATATCTTATGGGAGGTATTTATATGGCAGATGAAAAACTTGATCTAATTTTGGACGAGTTAAAATCAATTAATCCCAGATTGGAAATGTTAGAATTAAAGCATGATTTCACTCATAAAAAACTTGATAATATGACTCTTGACATTAAAGTTTCCGAACGTTCCATTAAAAAGGATATTAAGCTTTTGCAGGATGCACAAGATACCTTGGTAGAGGTGCTTGAGCAGAATGGTATTTTACCTAAAATCAAATAGTAATAAATTCAAAATAGTTTCTGGATTATACCAGGAACTATTTTTCAAATATAGGTAACTTGATCGTCTTTCACCGGGCAAGAACAAAAGTGCGCTTTGCGCACCCCGCGGGCCTATATTTTGTATAGCGCAGCTTTTGTTCCGCGCGCGCAGCTGCGCATCCCCCGGAGGGTTTTTATTCTATAGGAAACGAAGTTTCCTATAGAATAAAAAAACGCCCGCAAGGGGCGTAAATGCTGTAATGAGACATCGGGGATTCGAACCCCGGACAACTTGATTAAAAGTCAAGTGCTCTACCGACTGAGCTAATATCCCATGCCTTACTATATTTTGTACTGAAGCCTTACAGAATATTCATCACTTTTCGCTCCAGTTCGGCAGATCGCCAAGCTGGGCTAGCTGGATTCGAACCAGCGAGTGCAGCAGTCAAAGTGCTGTGCCTTACCGCTTGGCGATAGCCCAAAAGGGTGGATAAAGGGATTCGAACCCTTGGCCTCCAGAGCCACAATCTGGCGCGCTAACCAACTGCGCTATACCCACCATATTCAATTTGTTTTCCTTATATATGTCATATAAAGAAAAACGAGCCTGAAGGGATTCGAACCCCCGACCCACGGCTTAGAAGGCCGTTGCTCTATCCAACTGAGCTACAGACTCAAGAGCGGGTGATGGGAATCGAACCCACGTATCCAGCTTGGAAGGCTGGTGTTCTACCATTGAACTACACCCGCAAATCAACAGACAAATTTCAGTAAAAAATCGGGGTGACAGGATTCGAACCTGCGACCTCCTGGTCCCAAACCAGGCGCTCTAGCCAAGCTGAGCCACACCCCGTTTTTATTTGTCCTGCGCCTCATCCGTGACGCAAGACATATTATATTATAGCCTTTTAAGATTGTCAACAAGTTTTTTCAATTTTTTGCAATTTTTTTTAACTGCGTATTTAATTCCTGTTCATCCCAGATAATTCACGGTAAAATGAGCTTCCCCGTCCCTGTCCACATCCATGATGATATAGCTGGGCTTGTGGCCCTCCTGGCGGGGATAAGAAAGACTCCCTGGGTTTAAAATGGTGATGCCGCCGTCCTTCTCCAGGTACGGCTTATGAGTATGGCCAAACATTACGATGTCGATTCCTCTGGTGACAGCCTGTCTCTTTATCTCCTGCATATCCAATGATACATAATAATAATGCCCGTGGGTGATCATGACCCTGTACTTCCCGATCATGAATTCCTCTTCTCTTGGCAGGTCACAAAAAAAGTCATTGTTCCCGCTTACAATGTTCACAGGGCACTCTGCTATCTGTCTGATATAATCCTCACTTCCCTCGGCATCACCCAGATGGATCAGCCGGTCTATAGGGCTTACCTTATTAATGACCGTAACTAAATTTGCATCATGGCGGTGAGTATCACTGACAATCAGAATCTTCATCTGTCTCACTCCTTTGGCATTCTGGCTTTTAAAAGCTCTTTCATAGACCTCAGGGCTTTGCCTCTGTGGCTCAGTTCATTTTTCTTATCAGAAGGGAGCTCTGCGGAAGTACAGCCGTATTCAGGAAGATAAAAGATAGGGTCATAGCCGAAACCGTTTTCTCCCTTTATCTCATAGCCGATGATTCCCTCCATGGCCGCCGTGGTGCACAGCATCTCACCGTCAGGCAGGGCCGCTGCAATGGCACACACAAAACGCGCTGTCCTCTTTTCATCCGGCACTCCTTCCAGGCGTCCTATCAGATTATTATTCTTGATATCATATGATGTGTCCTCACCCATATACCTTGCTGAATAGATGCCTGGTTCCTTATTCAGCCAGTCTATCTCCAGACCTGAATCATCCGCCAGCACAATATCATCCGTACCTTCCAGCAGGCTTCTTACAGCTGCCGCCTTGATCCTGGCATTCTCTTCAAAGCTGTTCCCGTCTTCTATGATGTCAGCTGTTACTCCTGCCTCCTTCATGGAAAGCACAGGCACATTCAAGTCTTCTAAAATCATTTTTATTTCTCTCATCTTGCCGGCATTGCCCGTAGCAAAAATTATCCTTCTGCCCATTACTGCTTCTATCTCCTTCTTCAGTTCCTTATAATGCGTCAATATCCGCATATTTTTACATATATTTCCAACTAGTATAGCATACCATCACGCCTGCGTAAATATTTTCCGGTACAATTATTAAGCTCTAAGTTACAGTTCGGCCGTCTGACATGTAACTACGCTCCGCAAAACAGCGGAAGGCTGAACGGTTACCGCTCTAATCCGCTGATCTCTTGCTTGTGTATGCTTTCAGGCAGAGATTGCATTGATACTGCTCCTCTGCACTTGTCCAGGAATCTCCGTTTGAACTGATATACCCTTCCCCGTCTGTCAGGTCCGCATCTTTTGTCATCTCATCTGCCTGGCTCTCTGCCGCCGCCGGATATTCGCTGCCGGGGGACGTGATCTGTACAGCCACGGCAAATTTCACGCCTGCTTCCAGCTGTACCGGTTCATCCAGCTTTACAGTATAGTATCCTGCATCAGTGAATTTTCCCTCCGCTGCAGGTTTTGCAGAAGATAATTTCAGTTCCCCGTCAAACTCCGGTATGACATACACCTTGTAGGAAGTATTCTTTTCCGTAGCGTAGAAGCCTGCCGCCTCCAGCCATTCATCCTCCCCTGCCGTGTAGGCATTTGCAAAATAGCAGCTGTCTTTGCCATATCCCAGCTGCGCCACCCAGCCGCATTCATCTGACTGGTAAAGATTATCATAATTATCCGTAGCTTCTATCCCGGAATAGGCCACGCTGGTGCCTCCCAGCACTGCGTCTTCATAGGAGACATAGAAGATGCCGTCCTCACCAAACTTCTCTCCCCAGCTGTTCTGACAGATAAATGCCCCGTTCCCCTTCACATTATATGTAAAATTAGAAGCAGGATAATTATCATCCCAGCCAATGATAAGTATGTCATGGTTAGCCTTTTTTTCATACGGGTAGCAGTAGGCATAATTCATTTTGCTGTAATAGACTGAATTGCCGATGGAGGATGTCATATCCATATAGATAGATGACTGGACAGCCCCAAATTCATATACGGCCCTTTTCAGCTTTTCAATGTCCTTTTCTCTGTACAGGCGGATCTCCTGTACGTGCGCAAAGGGCTTAAGCCCGTCAGGGGAATAGCCGTCCCCATATGGATCCTCTGACTCCAGCACAGGCCCCTTCCAGGCCGTCAGATAGGCCATGGCCATAGTATAAGCCCCTCCATCCTGCTGAGTCCCGTTATATCCGTTCTGCATGGATATATGGTCGGCTGAAAATTCCTGATGCTCTTTCGGCAGAAGCGCTGCCTCCAGAGCAGAGGAAGTTGCCACCGCCCAGCAGGTTCCCAAATTCTTTTGGTCCTTTATGTACAGTTTCCGGCCATTCCTGCGCTGGTCATATTTCTTTGGCAGAGGCTGTTTCACTGCCTCGCTCTCTGTCTCACTTTCCGTTTCTGCCGCCGGTACGCTTTCTGTTCCGTCTTCCTGTCCCTCTGCCGCTTCCCGGAACGCCTCCGCGGCAGGCTCCTCTATAAGCTGCCAGCCCAGCCAGCATATCAGGGCCAGTATCACTGCTGCCAGCAGCACTTCTGCTTTTTTTAACAACTTTTCTCCTCTGATCTCTTAATTTTAGGAGGCCTTGGCCCCATAAACTGATAGAAATATGTCTTTATCATACCATTATATATTTTCCTGTTTTTATCAGCTTTCCTGCCTATATATTTCTCAGCATCCTCGTAGCTTGTTATCAGGTACATGGACCACGCATCCAGATTCCTGTAGCTCTCACCGATCTCCCTGTAGAGCGCCGGAAGGCTTGCCTTCTCCTCCAGCCTCTCTCCATACGGCGGATTCGTGATCACAAAACCATATTTTTTCGGATGCCGCAGTTCACTGACAGGGCGCTGCTGGAAATGTATCATATGCTCTACACCGGCAGCTCTTGCATTCTCTCTGGCCGATTTCACCACATCGCCGTCAATGTCATAGCCCTGGATATCCACCTCAGCCTTGTCGTCAATATTCTCCCTGGCCTCATCCAGAGCGTCATACCAGCATCTCTTGGGTATGAGGTTGTCCCAGCTTTCAGAGATAAAACTCCTGTTCATTCCCGGCGCGATATTGGCAGCCATCATTGCCGCCTCTATAGGAAACGTACCGCTTCCGCAGAACGGGTCCACCAGGATCCTGTCCCCTTTCCATGGCGTCAGCATTATAAGGGCTGCCGCCAGAGTCTCTGACAGAGGAGCCTTGCTCTGCAGGAGCCTGTATCCTCTTTTATGCAGCGACATTCCCGTAGTATCTATCCCGATCACTGCTTCATCCTTCATAAAGAACACCCTCAGGGGATATTCCGAACCATCCTCCTCAAACCAGCTGACGCCATACACCTTTTTCAGCCTCTCGACCATGGCTTTTTTCATGATCGACTGGATATCGGACGGGCTGAACAGCCTGCTTTTAATAGAAGTAGCCTTAGTTACCCAGAATTTCCCGTTCTTAGGTATGTAATTTTCCCACGGTATCTCTTTTGTCCTCTCAAACAACTCGTCAAAAGTCTCCGCATGGACACAGCCTACTTTTAACAGTATCCTTTCCGCACTTCTTAAAAATATATTGGCATAGCTGACAGCTTCCATATCTCCTATAAAAGTGACTCTGCCGTCCTCCACCTGGCTGATCTCGTATCCCAGATCCTGGATCTCTCTCTTCAAAACAGATTCCAGCCCAAAGTGGCAGGGCGCTATTAATTCAATTGTCTTCATTCTGTTCTCCTTAATTTTATTTCCGCTGCTCTTTCCCCGTCAAAACCCTTTATCATAAAGATACCCTTATCCAGTATACCATAAGTTGGGATATTATTCTCCTTGGGCAGGGCCACTGATCCCGGATTCAGCAGGAAATAACCTGGATTCTGCTCAGATCCCGGCCTGTACTCCGCCTTAAATACATGTGTATGTCCGTGTATCAGCGCATCATTTTCTTTCAGAGGCGGAAGATGGTTTTCATTATAGATATGTCCGTGGGTAGCATAGACTGCAGCGCTGCCCTCCAGAAGAAGGCAGTAATCAGCCATCACAGGAAAATCCAGGACCATCTGGTCAACTTCCGCCTCACAGTTACCGCGCACTGCATATATTTCATTCTTCAGTGCATTCAGCATCTTTATCACACGCTTCGGATCATACTGGCAGGGCAGATCATTACGCGGTCCATGATAGAGTATATCCCCCAGAAGGACCAGCCTTTCAGCTTTTTCCTTCTCATAAGCCTCCAGCATCTTCTCACAATAATATGCCGAACCGTGTATATCCGATGCAAACATCAGCTTCATAAGTATCTTTACCTCCATTTATACAGCCGCCTCACATTGATACGGCTGTATTTTTCTCTTACTATATATTAAAGCCCGGGTAAGCTCCTGTCAACGGCCAGTTTTGCCGTTTCTGTTCATCGCGGAGCGTGTTGCTGGTCACGGAGCGGTCAGTACGATTCCAGCATACGGCCCCTGTAGGCGTGTATGCCTCCTATAACAGTCTTGACATCGTATCCCTTCTCTGCAAGCTCCCTGGCAGCTGCCATACTGATGCTGCCCCGTTCACAATACAGTACAAGATACATATCAAGCGGGAGTGAATGACAGTTCTGCAGTCTTTCATACGGGATATTCACTGCCCCCCTGATGTGCTCCTGCACATATTCGTCAGGTGTCCTCAAATCAATAATAAAAGCATTCTTATCCTTGGCGTAACGGTCCAGATCCCTGGCTGCTATCATTTCAAATTCCATTTTTATACACTCCTTCCTTTTATCATATATGCAAAAAGAGAGTGAGATGTGAATTTGGCGCACAAAAGAAAACCGGCGCCATAGGGTACGCCGGTTTCTTTTTATTCCTGTCGCTGCATTAATTAATGCCTGAATTAATATTCAGAATCCTCATAGGAATTTTTGCTGTTGTTCTTTGAGCAGTTTGAAGAGTTGTTTCTGGAAGAATTATTATACTCGTTTTCGCTGTTGTTATAGCTGTTTTTTGAGCTGGAATTCTGGGAAGTTGAATTCTGTGAGCTATAATTCTGGGAGTTAGAGTTCTGTGTTCCGGAATTCTGTGTGCTGGAATTCTTAGAATTAGAATTCTGGGAGTTTGAATTCTGGGAGCTGGAATTCTGGGAATAGGAATTCTTGGAATTGTTATTCTGTGACTGATTTTTTGAAGTTGTGTTTTTTGCCATTTTCATTACCTCCTAAAAAGAAACAATTTTTTTATTGCAGTCTTTATTATCCCCGGCATGCAAGCTTTTATACCTTCGAAAAAACCTGAAAAAAACGGAAAAATAGTTATTGCAATTTTTTCCAATCTATATTATAATTCTTAGTGTAAAAAGAATTTACCCTTCAAAAAATTTTTTTTACAAACCCCTTATTAATTATTTATACTCCCCTCGAAAGGCTTCGGTAGCTCCCCTACCGGAGTCTTTCGCTTTTATTTTTAAAAAAAACATAGAAAATGCTGTTTCCCTTTGAGTGCATACCACAATGAGCACTCTGAGAAAACAGCATCTTTTTTTATTTTATCCAAAAATACGGCAATCGTCTCCTGGATTTCCACTTTTTATTCTGCAGGATAGAGAAGACTGAATCCATGGCAAATATAGCCAGCGCTATCATACCTGCCATCTGGATCGTCTGCAGCAGATAGTCTGCGGCAAGTCCCTGTTCCCCTAAAAATATCTGATAAACAGTACGGTACATGCCTGCTCCCGGCACAATTACGAGAATTCCGGGAATCAGGAATATGGTGACAGGCGCTTTAAATATCCTGGCAAAAATATGTGAGATCAGAGCGATCGCCATGCCTCCGAAAAAAGTGGCCACCATAATTCCGTATTTATCCAGGAACATCAGGTAGACTGCCCATCCCACTGCTCCTACGAAGCCTGAATAGACAAGAAACTTCTTTGGCACCTCTATAACAATTGAAAAACCCGCTATAGCAAAGAAAGCGGCTATCACCTGAAAGACAGGATTTGATATCATAATGAAATCCCTCCCATTAAAAGCATTCCCAGGGCAACGCCCACGACTATGGCCACGGCCTTTATAAAGGCTTCTATCGCCTTGGCTCCGCCAGCCATATAATCGCCCTGGAGCGTATCACGTATGGCCGTGGTTATGGCAGCTCCGGGCACCAGGGGCATGATCGCAGATATGATAGTTACATCCATATTAACATCCAGCACAGGGATCCTGGACATCAGCATGGCTCCCACAGCTATCAGAGCTGAACCAAAAACATCCTGTATAAATGAGTTGAACCCTATAAACTTCCCAAAATGCTGGATAAGCACGAGCAGCAGCCCGCAGATCCCTCCGCCCAGAATATCGAACACCGTCTGTCCGCCCATCAGCGGCACAAATCCGGCGGCGACCAGTATCGTGCCAAGATCCTTTACAAATGGTGTATATGTGCTCTGTTCTATATGCTTCAGCTCCCGGAATATTTCCTTTAAGGTGATCCTGCCCTCGCAAAACTGGCGTGACAGATCATTTACCCTCCATATCCTGAACAGGTTCATATCCCTCTCAGCTATCCTTCTGACAACTGTTATGGCATCAATTCCCGGATCATCAAGAGTCGCAAACATACCCGTTGTAGTCACGAAGGCCTCCGTTCTCTTTAAATGCGACATCTTCAGGATATGGTTGATGGTATCCTCCACCCTGTATATCTCAGCCCCGCTCTTGATCATGATCTCACCGGCCAGCACTGCTGTATCCAGCAGCAGCTTGTAGTCTGTAATCTCTTCCATTTTCCCTCTCCAAAATATTTTTATTAAAAAGCAGCTTCATGTTCCACTCATACTGACGCCTGCCTTTCTGGGACAGACAAGAAAACCGACCAGGACTCATCCGAATCCTGACCGGTTATTTTTTCAAAGAACATACCAGCTATTCTTTCCTTATGCAATTTTGCTCTTTGCCAGTTCTGCTAATGTAGCAAAACCTTCTGCATCATTGATTGCCATATCTGCTAAGATCTTGCGGTTCATCTCAATACCTGCCAGCTTTAATCCATACATAAACTTGCTGTAGGATAATCCGTTGATCCTTGCTGCAGCATTGATACGTGCGATCCATAACTGTCTGAACTGACGTTTTCTTTCTTTTCTTCCTGCATAAGCACTTGTCAGCGCTCTCATTACAGACTGTTTAGCTACTCTATACTGTTTGGAGCGGGCTCCCCTGTAACCTTTAGCCAGTTTTAATACTCTATTATGCTTTTTCTTAGCGTTCATTCCGCCTTTTACTCTTGCCATGTCTTATTTCCTCCTTCGATCGGCTTCTTATAAATAAGGTAAAATCTTCTTCATATTCTTGAAGTTAGTAGCATCTGTTATCGTTGCTTTTCTCAGGTTTCTTTTTCTCTTTGTTGACTTTTTAGTTAAGATATGGCTTTTATAAGCTTTATTTCTTTTTAATTTTCCTGTACCTGTTTTTTTGAAACGTTTTGCAGCTGCTCTGCTGGTTTTAATTTTTGGCATCTTATATGTTCCTCCTTGTGTTTAGACTATTTATTTTAACGTTTTTCAGTTAAAAACATCATAAGGCTTCTGCCTTCCACCTTTGCCGGCTTATCTACTACGGCGATATCCTCCAGCTTTTTGGCAAAATCATCCAGAATATGACGGCTGGCCTGCATGTGAGCCATCTCACGTCCCCTGAAACGCAATGTCACCTTAACCTTATTGCCTTTTTCAATAAACTTCCTGGCTGCACCCACCTTTGTATTCAAATCATTCACATCGATATTGGGTGACAGACGAACTTCCTTAACGTCAATTACCTTCTGCTTTTTCTTTGCTTCCTTCTCTTTACGAATCAGCTCATAACGGTATTTACCATAATCGATAATCTTACATACCGGAGGTTTTGCTCCCGGAGCTATTTTCACAAGATCCAGCTCAGCTTCCCTGGCCATCCGCATGGCTTCTTTGATATCTACGATACCAAGCTGCTGTCCGTCTTCACCAATCAAGCGCACCTCTTTGTCTCTGATCTGTTCATTAATCATTAAATCGCTAATTGTTTTGCACCTCCATAAATGCTTGTAATCCCACCCCTGCTCCCTCAAAAAAGCACTATATGCATATTTGCATAATAACATAAAAAAGGTGGATAGCACACTATCCACCGTAATAACCGTTCATGTACACAGACAGATCCTCTTAAAAGGAAATTTCCGCATACCGCATAAACTAATGCTGTTATTAACCAATAGTCACCTCATGTGCTATGGTGAGAGTGGATACTCTGCTTTGTTTTCGCTATAACCTTAGTTAGATTACCATAAAAGCACGTGCGTGTCAACTATCTTTTCTGAATTTTTTTAAATTTTGGGCTGCTGTTCCCGGACCGCTGTCCCTCAAAGAAATCCCCCGCAGCAAACCGCGGGGGATTCAACTTCCATATCCTATTGTCAGTCTTATTTACAGTGGCACTCGAAGCTGCCGCATTCAGTCTGCTCACATTCACATGCTGCAGCGCCCACAATACCAATTTTGTTAGCTGTACATTTACAATCTTCGTTAAAGCAGCAGTGGCGTGCTTTGCAGTCTACATCGATGGTCTGGGACGGGGTTCCCATTGAGCTGGTAGCCTGGTCCTTGGAACGCTCCTTAAAGCTTGCGCAGCATGTATCCTGAGGTGCATTGGCATCTGCGCCCTCCACCTGGATATCACCTTTGCTGCAATACATTCCGTTGTTATAAACACATTTCTGAGCTGAACATACAAGTAATGGCATAATAACTACCTCCTTTCTTTTCTTCCGGGATAGTATCTGCCATTACATGTTCTTTTATACTTTCTGTATTTTAAAATTCAAAAAAATTATTTACTCTGCTCTTCTGCCTCAATCCTGCGGATCTCTTTTGTCCTGATCTCCCTGCAGATATCATCGATAAATGCCTGAAGCTCCTTCTGGCCTTCGTCACCTTTGTAGCGGCTCCTCACAGACACCACGCCGTCTTCCTCTTCCTTAGCGCCTACCACCAGCATGTACGGCACACGGTCCAGGCGGCTTTCTCTGATCTTGTATCCGATTTTTTCAGACCTGTCATCTACTGAAGCGCGGATTCCGTTATCCTTAAGCTGCTCCATTACCTTGTGGGCATAATCGTGGAATTTTTCTGATATAGGAAGTACCCTTACCTGTTCAGGACACAGCCATGTGGGGAACATTCCGGCATATTTCTCGATCAGCCATGCCAATGTCCTCTCATAGCACCCCATACTCGTCCTGTGGATGATGAACGGCCGTTTCTTCTCCCCATCCTTATCCACATAATACATATCAAAGCGCTCAGCCAGGAACATATCCAGCTGGATCGTTATCATAGTATCCTCTTTGCCGTAGACATTCTTTGCCTGAATATCTAGTTTTGGTCCGTAGAATGCAGATTCTCCTTCAGCCTCTGTATATTCCAGGCCGATATGATCAAGGATCTTGCGCATCATGTCCTGGACCTCATTCCAGGTTTCCACTGTACCCAGGTATTTATCAGGGTTCTTGGGATCCCAGAGAGACAGGCGGTATGTCACGTCATCCTGCAGCCCCAGCGTAGTCAGGCAGTATTTGGCAAGATCCACACAGCCTTTGAATTCCTCCTCGATCTGGTCAGGACGGACGATCAGATGACCTTCCGAGATGGTGAACTGACGGACTCTTGTAAGACCGTGCATCTCGCCTGAGTCTTCATTTCTAAAAAGGGTGGATGTCTCACCATATCTGCATGGCAGATCCCTGTAGCTCTTCTGGCTCGCTTTATATACATAGTACTGGAACGGGCATGTCATGGGACGCAGGGCAAACACCTCTGACTCAGGATCTTCTTCATCACCCAGCACGAACATCCCTTCTTTATAATGGTTCCAGTGGTCTGATATCACATACAGATCCTTTTTGGCCACAAGAGGTGTCTTTGTGCGCATATATCCCCGCTTCTCTTCTTCATCCTCGATCCACCTCTGGAGAGTACGGATGATGATCTCGCCCTTTGGCATAATGAGCGGAAGTCCCTGTCCTATCACATCAGCTGTGGTAAAGATCTCCATCTCACGTCCCAGCTTGTTATGGTCGCGTTTCTTAGCCTCTTCCATCTGTCTGAGATGCTCATTGAGCTCATCCTTTGTCGAGTAGGCTGTTCCATAGATACGGGCAAGCATCTTATTCTTCTCATTGCCCCTCCAGTATGCCCCTGAGGAGGAGATGAGCTTAAACGCCTTGACTCCTTTTGTGTTCATCAGATGGGGGCCGGCACACAGATCAGTAAAACCGCCCTGCTTATAGAAGGATATCACAGCATCCTCCGGGAGGTCACGGATCAGTTCCACCTTGTATGGCTCTCCCTTTTCCTCCATATAAGCCATGGCCTCAGCCCTGGGAAGCGTAAACTTCTCAAGCCTTGCACCTTCTTTGATTATTTTCTTCATTTCTTTTTCAATCGCATCCAGATCCTCTCTGGAAAACGGTTCATGGTCAAAATCATAGTAAAACCCTGTATCTATAGAAGGTCCTATTGCCAGCTTTGCCTCCGGATACAGACGTTTTACAGCCTCGGCCAGTACATGTGAGGCCGTATGCCTCAGCGCCGCCAGGCCTTTCTCATCTCTCGCTGTGAGTATATTCAGCTCACAATCACTGTCAATGACTGTCCTCAGATCCACAACTCTTCCGTCAGCCTCAGCGGCACATGCCGCCCTTGCCAGCCCTTCACTTATGTCCAGAGCTATATCATATGCTGACTTTGCTTCTGCATACTCTTTCTTTGTTCCATCTTTTAATGTGATTATCATATCAATTCTCCTTTTTTCAGCGGGCGCAGCTGCGCCTCCTTCCGGAGGGTCCTCTCCTGTCAGAAATAAAATTTCCACAAAAGAAAAAAATCCCCTGCAGTGCACTCTGCACTGCAAGGGACGAATATCTCCGCGGTTCCACCCTGTTTGTTTATATAACCTCTCATTCATGACGATAACGGAGTCACCGTGCCGTATTAAGGCCGCTCTGAGCTGGTTTTCAAATACATGCCGACAGGACGTTCACACCGTCTGATCCCTCTCTGAAGTCTTTCTGCATTCTACTCTTCTCATCAACGCTTTTCTGTTTATATCTCGATTATATCATTGAAGAACGATTTGTCAATACTTATTTCATTCCATATTCAGGACCCTGTATAACTACCTAAATTCCTTTTCCAGAGCTTTTATCACGAATTCCGGCACATCTTCACTCTTTATCCCAAGTGAAAGCGTATTTCCGTTCTTCATATAAACCATGATGTCCATGTTGGCAAAACTATTTGACGCAACCGGAAACTGGCTCATATTGTCCCGCAGCAGCGGAGCTATCTGGCTGATCTCATCCTCTGAGGTCAGTACACATTCTGCCCTCATCCCATCACTTCTTATAAATTCAGGATCGTAGCAGGATATTGTGACAGACTCAATATCAGAAGCATTCAGCTGTTCATCCACAGGATATCCGTACTCTTTAAGAAGCGCCACTGTTCCTGTAAATGATTCATAGACAGGATAATTCTCACTGAACTGTGATATTCCGCCGTAGTAGGTTTCAGCCGCCGCCATCTGCAGCTGCGTCCCCCTGCTCTCATAGGTGAACCCGATGCTGCCTAATGCGGGTTCTGTTCTCAGAGTCTCAAATGTAACTCCCTCAAGCTCCTCTTTATAAGTCCGGAGCAGCTCCTCCTTCTGCTTTGAAGTGAGTTCCAGGTCTGTATAACCTGTAACACTGCTCAGATTCAGATAACGGACCTCCGAATTATCCCGGCCAAGGAGCGGGAAGAACTTGCTCCTGAAGGAAACATCTTTAAACAGCTCGTCCATGGTATGATTCAGGGCTTCCAGGCTTACATAGTAATTCCTGTAAACTTCTTTTTCTCCTGCAAGTTCATATCTGACTGAGACAAATCTTGTATCACCCTCATAATAAGCTGAACCGCTCTCCTTCAACCGCGCTATTCCCTCCTGCGCCAGTTCATAGACAGGTTCAAAGTTTGTGACACTGAGACTTTGCAGAGCCCTGATATCCGTATTGCCGCTGCCGATATCATAGGAGTCTCCGTAGTAAAAATTGCCGTTTATGCTGCTGTTATAGACCGACATGGACACAATCTCATCTTCATCGGGAATATAGCTGTCATAGCCGATCCAGTCAAAATAGAATCCGCAGGCTACCAACAGTGAGGTCAGGACTGCTGCCGCCATCAATATCTTGTGTGCAAAAATCTCCCTGATATCCAGGTGGTATATAAATTCTATAAGTGCGCTCAGTATAATGCCGCCAAATATGATTCCCACAAAGAACCAGATACTGCCGTAGCTCATCATCTTCAGCAGAAGCCCTGCTGTCAGTGAACACGGCACTACAAGAAGGAACTTCAGAGGCTTCTCTATCTTAGGAAATGCAATAGAATGTCCCGCAGCTTCCGACGCCCTCCTGCAATACAGCCAGAAGCACAGCAGGAACAGCAGCGCGATCATAAGTATGATCCAGCCGATACAGAAGAATGAAGTCTCCCCGCCCGCCAGCTTCGCCTCTGTAATAAGGCAGAGGAAGACGGGTGATAAGTATGACATAATGTCATACGTAACTTCTGAGCCTACAGACATCAGTGTGTGAAAAGACATCTCAGCCAGGCCGACGATCAGGAATACGACCATCGGGCCATAACACATAAAGGTTGCTGCCGCCAGGATACCCACAATGATCTTGCCTGTCAGCACTGCCGCCAGTATCCCTGTCAGATACAGTACCAGATAGTACAGGACCTGCATCAGGAAAGCCTCCATGGCAATGAGAAATATCTGCCCTGTCAGCAGTGAATTGATTGCTCCGATAATGATGCAGATAACAGTACACACAAAGCACGGAACCACATAAAAGAACAGGCCGTTTAAGAACTCTGCCAGAAACAGCTTCTGCCTGTTAACGGGAAGGCTGTGATAAAAGTCAACCTTCTGTTTGGAATTCATATAGCTGAAACAGGCAAATGCACTGACAACTGCACATCCTGCCGTCACAATGATCCTGCCCAGATTGCCGAAGCCTACAAAAGCCTGGAAGCTTTTTCTCACTGTTTCCAGTTCCAGATACCCTTCCTTGACAGAGCTCATCATACCATCAAGTTTCAGCAGGCAGGCCACAGGCAGGCTTATAAACAGCACCAGGCAGATCAGCGCCGGAAGCCAGCTCTTATACCTGCCTTCAACCTTCATCAGTTTAAAAAATGATATTTTTGATGTCATAGCCCGCCACCTCCGTCTCACTGATAAATATTTCTTCCAGGGTCAGGGGAAGGACCTCGTAGAACAGCGGCTCCTTCTGCTCCACACTCATTAATATTTCCTGCTTTGTCCCCCTTGCCACGATCGTGAGCAGCGACCCCCTTTTCTCATGCTGCAGCACATCCAGCTCTTTTAAAAGCTCCTCCTCAAATACGGGATTGCGGATGACACACTGGACTTTATGGATATGGAACTTCATATCTTCAAGATCCTTTGACAGCAGTATACCTCCTTTATGCAGAAGGCCTACATGGTCACAGATATCTTCCAGCTCCCTGAGGCTGTGGGATGCTATGACCGGCGTAAAATTTCTGTTTAAAAGCTCCACCGCAAACAGGCTTTTCACTGCCTGGCGCATAACAGGATCCAGTCCGTCAAAAGTCTCGTCACAGAAAAGATACCTGGTCTGGGCACAGATCCCTAACAGGACGGAAACCTGTTTCTTCATACCTTTTGAAAAGGTATTTATCTTGCGCTTTGGATCAAGCCCGAACTTCCCCACCAGCTCATCAAAGCGCTCTTTATTAAAATCAGGATAAACGATGGCATAATAATCGGCCATGTTCCTGGCAGTTGCATTCGGAAAAAAGTATGCCGTGTCCGATAAAAAGCAGATCCTGGACTTGGCTGCCGCATTCTCATAGACATCCTCGCCGTCCACCATGGCCATGCCCGTATCCGGTTTAAGCACTCCTGAGAGTACCCGAAGCAGCGTGCTCTTCCCGGCCCCATTAGTCCCCACCAGTCCGAAAATGCTGCCTTCTTCTATGGTAGCCACTATATTATCCAGGGCTTTTATATCTCCGAAGGACTTATTCACTCCGTTAATTTCTATCATACTGGCCCTCCTCAAACATTTCTTTTGATTTCTCCAGAAACTCATCCCTGGTAACTCCCAGTTCTTTCCCCTGGATAACCACATTCTTCAGCGTCCTGTAAAAAGCCTGAATCTTTCTGTTCTTTACTTCACTGTCGCCGGACACGAAATTGCCCCTTCCTTTAACAGGGTAAATAAATCCCTGCTGCTCCAGAACTGCATATGCCTTCTGTATGGTATTTGGGTTGATCGCCAGATCTACAGCCAGATTTCTCACTGACGGCAGCTGTGTGTCCGGTTCCAGCGCCCCATTCACAATCAGCGTCTGAAAGCGTTCTACAATCTGTTCATAAATTGGCATCCGATTTTGATAATCGATCGTTATCATAGAACCTTCCTCTCTTCTCCATAAGATTATACTTTACAAAAGCACACAGAAAACAAGGTTTCCAAGTGTACCATCCGCATTAGTACACTTACTTTATAGCACAGGCACTATCCGGGCGCAATGGGGTTAAGGTATTATTAAGTTATCTTAATCAAATATGCCGTTTTGACTATTTACAAAGCCCTACAGAAGCTCTTCATCGTAATGGGCGCGGCTCCCTCCCACAAACTTATATCTTGTCCTGGCGCATACCACATGGGCGCTTCCCACATTCTTTCTCTCTGTCCTGACAGGCACGGCCACTCTCTTCAGATGCATGCCAATCAAAGTATCTCCAATATCTATTCCTGCATCCGCTGACACTTCCTCAACTGCCGCAGGATGGACAAATCCCCTGTATGCCGCTGTTGCAAATGCCCCTCCGGCCTTTGGCATGGGCACCACATTCACCCTCTCCAGATGATACCTGTCCGCCGCCTCTTCTTCTATTATAATAGCGCGGTTCAAATGCTCACAGCACTGTGCAGCCAGATAGATGCCCCGCGGGACCAGCGCTCTTTGTATACCGGCAAACACTGCCTCCCCCACCTCTTTATTTGAGTAAGAACCTATTCTGTGCTTTTCTATCTCGCTGGTGGAACATCCTGCCACCAGGATATCACCGCTTCTTAATCCTGCCGCATCCAGAAGCTGGCTCACAGCTTCGTATGCCTCCTCTGCAATTTGCTCCAGTTCCCCGGCTGTAAGCTTCTCCTCTGACATCCCTTTTTCCTGTGCCATAATATCATCTCCTCACCTCAGTTTTTCTTTCACAAGCGCAAATGCCTCCCTCACCATATAATGCACCTGGAATTTCGGATCAGAATAAGCCGCTATTCCGCATACATTAGTATAGCCCTGCTTCCCGGCAATCATAAGGGCACGGCATATATGAAAATTATTTGATATAATTCCCACAGAAGCATCACTGCCGCCAATCAGACCTGCACAAAAGCGAAGGTTTTCCTCGGTGCTTGTAGATTTATCCTCTTTTATAAGCCTCTCAGGGGCAATCCCCCTGTCCTCCAGATAGCGGCGCATGGCTTCTGCCTCTGTGATATCTTCACCGTCACCCTGGCCTCCTGATAAAATAGCTGTTGTTCTTTCATTTTCTGTCATGTAATCATATGCTGCCTCCAGCCTCTTTGTAAGAGCCTTGCTCGGGTTCTCGCCCCGTACCTGGGCGCCCAGCACGATCACATAATCCAGGTCCGGCTTTCCCTTCTCCCCCATCTTTCCAACTATCTGCACTTCCGCAGCCAGGAAGATGACAAGCCCTGCTCCTATCACTATTCCTGCGGCTATTTTCAGCCAGAGAGGAAGATGCCATATCCCAGCTTTCTGCTGGCGCCATACAAATGACAGCCCTCCTAAAAATACTGCAGCCAATAACCATACTATTGCAAAATCCATTCCGAAAGCCAGCAGAAATACAAAATAAACCAGGCAGACCACTGCTGCCGCCAATAAAAATATGTCCATTATCCCTCCAAAAAAAATGCTGATCTCCGGGCTGAATCAACCCCTGGAAATCAGCATCGATTATCTGATCCTATGCATTTTTACCGCAGCATTTTTTATATTTCTTTCCGCTGCCGCACGGACATGGATCATTTCTTCCAATCTTAGGCCCTTTTACGATCGTGTTGGCTTTCTTTGCATCCATGTACAGCTTTTTCCTCTGCTCAGGTGTAAAGATCTCATCCCATACAGGGAGTTCATACAGCCAGTCAGCTTTCGCATCTACCATGTTCTTAAAGAGCATCTCTTTGTCAAAGCCAAGATTGACCTCCGTATTCTCATCCATCTCATCGATTGGATTCTTAACCTTAAGGCTGTCATCAATACCGTCCAGAAAGCCCACCATAGTCATGACCGGAATGCCGTATTTATCCGCCAGTTCTTTTACTGTGCCTCTGACTACTTCATCCGGATTTGTGAGCAGTTTCTCATATATGCCTTTTTCCACAAGGAAATAGTCTGTCCAGAATTTCTGCAGCTGTTTTTTATCTGTCTCCTGAGAGTACGCAACGTCTCTCCATTCCTGTAATAATCCCATTTTTTCCTACCGTCCTTTGTTTCATCAAATATTTCAAATCTATACAACAGCTATAGTATATAACACTTTCTATTTTTTTTCAAAAAGAATTTTTATTTTGTATAAAATTTCTTTTTTTACCCATACTATGATTAATCTCATAGAAAAGAAAACGAAGTAAACACGTTTTTTCTTTCTATAAGATTAACAGATGTCCTGACTGCTAACCCCCTTTTACGGGAAGGACAATTACTAAAGAAAAAAGAAATACTTATCCTCCCCTTAAACCTCCGTGGTTGTCGCAATGGCGCGAAGCTGCGGGGGTTTTTATTTCCAAACATCCTCCTGTGAAAGCAGCACATCATGAGGAATAATGATGCCATTTACCCAGAACTGGTACTGAGGATCTTCATCCGGCTGGGTCATCACATCGGCTGTCCATACTTCACCTGTCCCATATTTCATAACTACATAGCTGGCTGACTCTGCCGTGCCGTCAGATGACTGCGACAGCTTTCTTACACTGAGGAGGCTCTCCTCCCCCACATCAGCTGACACTACTGAACCGCTTCCGCGGCAGTAAGTCTTTCCGCTCTCTGTATCACTTTTCGTGAAGGAGAGGCCGCTAAAACTGTATTGATCGGCAACATTTTCCGAAAAGTCCACAGTGCTGCTGATCTCCACCCACATACCCGGGTCCGGTGTCCCGATGGGATATTTCTTGTAGAAATTAAGCTGCCCCTCTCCGTTGGCCAGGATGGTCACGCCCTGCCCCAGGACTGAACCTGCGGCGTCCCGGATCCTGTACACAACCATACAGTCTCTCAAATCAGCTGAATAGATACTTGCATTCAGAAAATAATCTACCTCATCATAAGCCAGATATTCATACGCATAAGTGTCAACATATCCAACTGAAACCTGTTTGCCGCTCTGCTCAACAGGCGTCGCCTGTATATAAGAGACGATCCTCTCGATCTCCCCGGGATATCCCCGGCTGACATTTGCCATCTGGCCCCTTCCCTTTGCGACTGCAACTAATGCATTGCTGTCCCCCGGAGAATCCATCACCAGAATATAATCCGTGGTGACGTCAGAGCATGTGAACTCTTTCTGGTAATCAGCATATCCTGATGAATCCTCTCCGAATTCATCCTGCTCCCACTCAAACATATTAAACTCAACACCGGTCTGAAAATCCCGGTATACATCCGCCACACTTAAACCCTCTCCCATATATTCCTGGCCTGAGTCTGTACTCAGGCTGTCTGCAGCTGCCGCTTCTGTGGTACTCTCACACGTCCCCAAGGCCAGAACTGCGGCTAACGCTGCCACTATAACTTTTCCCTTCATCCGCTTACCCTCCAGGCCCTGTTATTGACACAATTATACAATATTTTTTTATTTTTGTCATCATCTTTGACAGATTATAATAAAAATAAGTGCGTCTAACGTTACTGCTCACATGTTACCATCCTACTTTATGCTAATTTATACTAACGGAGGGCTTTTGAGAATATTCGATGCTATATTGGTCTGGAATATTTTACCAGACCGGGAGGTGCATACATGAAGCCGCTGAAAAAGAAACTCAGCATTACTATAGATGAAGATATTGTAATTGAAATCAGGGAACTCGCCGAAAAAGATGACCGCTCCGTCTCTCAGTATATCAATCTGGTCCTGCGTGGCTATTTAAATAGAAGAAACAACGCAATTCAGAAGAAGAAATAGTCAAGATACACATTGCAGCTTAATACTCGTTTATGATATAATCTTAAACAAAACGTTTTGGCCGGGGATTCATTCCCGGCTAAAACAATATTTTCTGCAAAAGAAAGGATATTAATATGGATAAAAAGAAAATTCCTTACAAAATTTATCTGGAAGAGAATGAGATGCCCGCAAAATGGTACAATGTCCGTGCCGATATGAAAAATAAGCCGGCGCCTCTTCTGAACCCTGCTACATTAAAGCCTATGACATTTGATGAGCTCCGTCAGGTTTTCTGCGATGAGCTTGTGCAGCAGGAGCTGGACGACACTACTCCCTATTTTGATATTCCCCAGGAGATCCAGGATTTTTATAAAATGTACCGTCCGTCTCCCCTCGTCCGCGCTTACTGTCTTGAGAAGGAGCTTGATACTCCCGCCAAGATCTACTACAAATTCGAAGGCAACAATACATCAGGAAGCCATAAATTAAATTCCGCTATTGCCCAGGCCTACTATGCCAAAAAACAGGGCCTGAAAGGAGTTACCACAGAGACTGGCGCCGGACAGTGGGGCACGGCTCTCTCCATGGCCTGTTCCTATTTTAAGCTGGACTGTAAGGTATTTATGGTGAAGGTTTCCTATGAGCAGAAGCCGTTCCGCCGGGAAGTTATGAGGACATACGGTGCATCCGTGACCCCGTCTCCCTCTGAGACTACAGAAGTTGGACGCAGGATCCTTGCCGCACATCCCGGAACCTCAGGCAGCTTAGGCTGCGCTATCTCAGAAGCCGTAGAAACTGCCATGTCAATGGACGGCTACCGCTATGTCTTAGGTTCAGTACTCACCCAGGTGCTTCTCCACCAGTCCATAATTGGTCTGGAGACTAAAGCTGCCCTTGATAAATATGACATCCATCCTGATATCATCATCGGCTGCGCCGGAGGCGGTTCTAACCTGGGCGGGCTCATCTCCCCGTTCATGGGTGAAAAGCTCCGCGGGGAAGCTGATTACAGGATCATTGCCGTAGAACCTGCATCCTGTCCAAGCCTTACAAGAGGCCGCTACGCATATGACTTCTGCGACACCGGAATGGTATGCCCGCTGGCTAAGATGTATACTCTGGGAAGCAATTTTATACCTTCAGCAAACCACGCCGGCGGACTGCGCTACCATGGCATGAGCTCCGTCGTGTCACAGCTTTATGATGACAAACTGCTGGAAGCAATCTCTGTGGAGCAGACCAGCGTGTTTGCCGCTGCGGAACAGTTCGCCAGAGTAGAAGGCATCCTTCCGGCTCCTGAGAGCAGCCATGCTATACGCGCTGCTATCGACGAAGCCCTTAAGTGCAAAGAGACAGGAGAGGAAAAGACTATCGTATTCGGTCTCACAGGAACAGGCTACTTTGATATGACTGCCTATGAGAAATATAATAATGGTGAAATGAGTGACTATATCCCTACAGATGAAGAGCTGGCAAAAGAATTTGCAAAGCTTCCGAAGGTAGAGGCCTGAGATAAATGATTCTCCCAAACGGGGCGCTGCAGACTGCAGCGCCCCGTTAAAATACTGCTTCACGCTTCAAGGATCTCAGTTACTTTCCCTATAGCTCTTGTCCCCTCCTGATCCTCATAGCCCCTGCAGCCTCTGACGAACATACGGCAGCAGTATTCTTTTCCATTTGCATCCTTCAGATGGATGATGACCTTCCCCTCATGCTGTCCTTCCAGATATCTGCACATCTCTTCTTTTGCCCGCTCATCCAGCTTGGCGCATTGAGGCGTCCTGATCAGGAACTGAAGGCTCTTTGTCTTATAATCATATTCAAAAATGCTCTCTCCCGCCAGCTGAGCCAGCTCTTCATATCTCCTGCCCATGCGGAGGAGTCCGTAATTTTTATCCTGGTATCTCAGCAGCAGATATACAGCAGCGAAAAATAGCGCCGCAGCCGGCAATATACTTCCCACCCTGTTTACTCTGGATGACAGCGGCAGCATCATAGCCCCGCACAGGCTTATTAATATGAGTCCTGCCGGGACCCACAATCTTTTCTTCTGCATTTTAATCTCTCCTTATTCAAATCTTACTATTTCTTTTTTCAGTCTCTTCATTATCTTTTTTTCCAGCCTTGATATATAGGACTGGGATATTCCCAGAAGCTCAGCTACTTCCTTCTGTGTCTTCTCCTCCCCGTCCCTTGTATTGATCCCAAACCTCAGTTTAACGATTGTCTGTTCCCTGTCCGTGAGCTTGGCTATAGCCTTGGTCAGCAGCTTTCTTTCCACCTCCGTCTCCATGTCCTTATAGATGACGTCCTCATCTGTTCCCAGAATATCTGAGAGCAGAAGTTCATTTCCATCCCAGTCCACATTCAGCGGCTCGTCTATGGATACTTCCATCTTTGTCTTATTGTTCCTTCTCAGATACATGAGGATCTCATTTTCAATGCATCTGGAAGCATATGTTGCCAGCTTGATATTCTTTTGGGGATTGAATGTATTGATTGCTTTGATCAGGCCGATTGTCCCAATTGAGATCAGATCTTCAACGCCAACCCCTGTATTGTCAAATTTTTTCGCTATGTACACTACAAGTCTTAAATTGTGTTCGATCAGTGCCGACTTTGCCTCATCGTCCCCTTCTTCTCCCAGCATATTTATCAGCTGTGATTCCCTCTCCGGCAGAAGAGGCGCCGGCAGCACTTCGCTTCCTCCTATATAATGAACGTCGTTAGGCCTCGATAACAGCAGATTCGGCAGTGAAGATACCATGCGGAACTGAAACCGGCGAGGCATTGCAACTTTTATGACCATTTTTAAATCCTCCTATTCATCTATCAGCAAAGGGTTCAATATCATCTGATACTCCCCTTTTATACTTACAGGCTCCTTGCTTATGGCTATCACGGGGTGCTCGATCCTTACAGGCACCGGTTCTCGTGCTATAATCATATAATCGAATGTAATTCCAGGCAGGATGCCGGCATCTTTCCCAACACTGTGGTATGGGATATAGAAAATTCTGACGCTGTCATCTACAAGCTCTTTCACGGAAAGAGAATCTGTGATACAGACAGGACGTCCTCCATACGGCTCTTTTAAGTGGTTTCCAGTATCCCGGAGGGCCTGCATGACCTCTGTCTTTCCCTTTAATGACAAGGTTACCTGATAAATATCCTGTGTTCTGCATTTCATTTTCTTGTAGCCGTCCAGCAGCCATACCAGGATGAGGGAGCTGATTCCTCCTGTCACAATGACAGATAGGGGGAGGAAGGAAAACAGCATCTGGAAAATCCCGCCCAGCAGAAATGATATCAGATACAGTGTCACAATCCCTTTAAGCAGCATTTTTTTCTGCCTGACGCCGCATCCGATCTTTACCATCAGTAAGCCCAGCAGTACATCGCCCAAGACGATGACCCATATCCCGGAGTGTAAAGGCTGTATCATGAGCGCACACGCTCCCAGAGCTCCCACAATTGCCGCAGCCATCCACCTGACTGCTTTAGGGCGGATCTTCAGGACCCTGCATGTTATCCCGATCAGTATAAGATCCATAAACAGGTTCTCCAGAAAATACACATCTATGTAGAACTCATAATACACAAAGCACCTCCTGTCACGATACGAAAGCACTTAAGCTAAGCAGTCTCTATTATAGTTGAATGACAGTGCGAAATTTGTCAAAATTACAGTGCTATACCCAAGTTTTCTTCGACAAAAAAAACGTGCATGTCATATTAATGACATGCACGCCCCTGGTTACACAGTATATTCCATATAAATGATTTTAAACAGCCGGACTTAAGATCTCTGGAGCACCTTCAGCACTCCGCGGAGCCTTTCTGCCGGAATCTGACCCGGCGCTGAAGCCTCCCCTATGCATCCGAAAGTGACAGCCGACCCAAAAAGACTGCCTGACACACGGCTCAGCAGCCCCATCTCACCCATAGCCATTGTGACTACCGGGGTCACATCATGCAGCTCCTTCATAGTGAGGGTGGCATCCATAAGATTCAGGACATCCCGCTCACACTGCGGCATGACTGCCAGCTTTACTATATCCGCCTCAAGCTCCTGCATCTTGCAGAGACGCATCAGCATCTCCTCCTTTTTAGGAGTCCCGGAAAAATCATGGTTGGATGCAATGACCTTCACGCCATTACTATGCGCCGTCTCTATCAGTATAAAGGCCACATCATCCCCCATGGCAGTCTCCACATCCACAAGATCCGCCAGGCCGCTTGTTATCACTCCTGTATTCATATGGATATATTCTTCTATAGAGCTCAGTTCCCTGTAACCCCCCTCTTTTCTTGTTCTGAATGTATAGAGGATGGGCATCTCCCCCAATTCATCGCGGATGATCCCAAGAACCTCCTCTACCTTTTCAGGCTGGTTATATTCCTCAAAATAATCAGCTCTCCACTCAACCATATCGAAAGCCTGGTTCTTCATCTCTTTTAATGCCACTTTTATTTCAATCCTGTTCTTCGCCACTATGGGCACGCAGATTTTAGGGATCCCGTCTCCTATTACCAGATTTCTCACTTCTATCTGTCTGCTCAATCCTATCTCCCCCTCGTTTTGTCAAACCTGTTCTTCTGTTTCCTATTATCAGAAAGCCTCTTCCGGTTTCAAATTGGTTACCCTGTAACCTACATTTTTATATTTTAACACATAAATGTGATAAAGTCCATTTCTCTTTTTCTTGACACAAAAGGTTCCATCCCTTAAGATATATTGCAAAGAATCACTTACCTGCAACATACAAGGAGAAACCAAATGACAAAAACTACTTCAGATGATCAGGCCTGTGCGCCTGTTCCCATTACGGGCCACACCCGCCTCACGGGCCTTCTGGGCCGCCCCGTGATCCACAGTATCTCACCCCTTATGCACAATGAAGCATTCCGGCAGCTTGGCCTTGATTACGTCTATCTGTGCTTTGATGTGGGTGAGGCTGAACTGAAAACTGCCGTTGAAGGCCTGAAGACCATAGGTGTGCGGGGCTTTAACTGCACTATGCCTGACAAGACAGCCATGTGCCCTCTCTGTGACAAGCTCTCACCCGCCGCCAGCATGATCGGCGCGGTAAATACAGTCATCAACGATGACGGCATACTGACAGGCTGCAATACCGACGGAATCGGATACATGCAGGCAGTAAAGGCGGCCGGCTTTGATATCACGGACCAGACAATGACGCTCTTCGGGGCCGGAGGCGCCGCCACTGCCATCGCTGTACAGGCAGCACTTGACGGCGTTAAGAATATTAACCTCTTCTGCCGCCGCGGCCGCTCCTGGGACAGGGCAGCAAAACTGGCTGACTCCATAAACAGGAGTACAGGCTGCAGTGCCAGCCTCTATGATACGGCGGACACTGCCTCCCTGAAAACCTGCCTGGAAAGCAGCCGTATCCTCACAAACGCCACCTCCTGCGGAATGACTCCTGATACACAGGGATGTATTCTGGAGGATCCCTCCCTGCTGCATCCTGACCTCATTGTGTCCGACATCATCTATAACCCGCGCACAACACGTCTTATGCTGATGGCAGAAGAGGCAGGCTGCCAGACCTTTAACGGATTATACATGCTCCTCTTCCAGGGAGCCGAAGCTTTCCGTCTCTGGACAGGCAGAGATATGCCTGTTGATCTCATCAGAAATAAATTCTTTTAAAACCAGCAAAAGGATGTGCTCCGTGTATACTCACCCCGGGCACATCCTTTTGTCAAATAGTACAGTCTCTCTCAACAGCTGCTGCTGTCTTTAATCATTATATCCATTTGGATTATTGCTCTGCCATCTCCAGGAATCCTCGCACATCTCATCGATCCCTCTCTCGGCTACCCAGCCCAGCTCTTCTTTTGCCTTAGTGGCATCTGAATAGCAGGTTGCAATATCGCCCGGGCGGCGCGGCTTTATCTGATATTTGATTTCCTTGCCACATGCTTTTTCAAAAGCGTGCACCACATCCAGCACACTGTATCCGACGCCTGTCCCCAGGTTATATATACTTACGCCTGACTTATCCTCAAGCTTTTTGAGCGCTTTCACATGACCCACTGCCAGGTCAACTACATGGATGTAGTCGCGGACGCCTGTACCATCCGGCGTATCATAATCATTTCCAAATACACCCAGGGATTCCAGCTTGCCTACAGCCACCTGCGCGATGTATGGCACAAGATTATTCGGGATTCCCTTCGGGTCCTCCCCGATAAGCCCGCTCTTATGAGCACCGATAGGATTAAAGTAGCGCAGGAGCACCACGTTCCATTCAGGATCAGCTGTGTGCAGATCAGTCAGCACCTGCTCCAGCATTCCCTTTGTCTGTCCATAGGGATTTGTGATCTTTCCCTTCGGGCATTCCTCTGTGATAGGTATGAAAGCCGGATCACCGTAAACTGTTGCGGAGGAGCTGAAAATAATATTCTTAACACCATGATTTCTCATGACATCGCAGAGGATAAATGTGCCTGTCATATTATTGTGGTAATATTCAAGGGGCTTTGCCACTGATTCGCCTACAGCCTTCAGGCCGGCGAAATGAATAACTGAGTCTATCTGCTCATTGTCAAATATATTATTTAAAGCATCCCTGTCCAGGATATCAGCTTTGTAGAATTTTACCTTCCTGCCTGCAATCTGTTCAACCCTCTCTAAAGCTTTTTCACTGGAGTTATATAAATTGTCAACTACAACCACATCATATCCGGCATTCATAAGTTCTATGCAAGTATGGCTTCCTATGTATCCTGCTCCGCCTGTTACTAAAATTGCCATGAGAAACTCCTCCTTTAAAACAATAATTTTGGTTTGTTACATGTTTTTTGTTTATTATACTCCACCTAACGGCACTTGGCAACTATTTCTTTCATAGTTTCCCATTTTTCCTTCATATCGCTGACCAGCTTAAACTGAGTCCTGGCTCTGTCCAGATTATGTTTTTCCCTGTGGATCTTAAAATATGTATCACCTGAAAGATAATCAGCCAGAAAACGCATGCCGCATTCCAGCGTCATCACCAGGGCTCCCATTGGCAGCATCTCTGTCTCTTTCTCTGTGAGGCTGCCATGGCAGCCTTCCATAAATCCTTTCGTGTAGACTTCAAAAAGCTCCATACTGCAGCTTACTTTGCTCAGGTCCTGCTCATCCTCCAGGGCAGTGCTGGCTCCAAAGCGAATAGAATCACCGAAGTCATTGACTGAAAGGCCGGGCATGACTGTATCAAGGTCTATGACGCACAGTCCTTTTCCTGTAGCCTTGTCAATCATGACATTGTTCAGCTTAGTATCATTGTGGGTAACTCTCAGTGGAAGCTCTTTTTTCGCCAGCAGATCACCGAGCACGTGAGTATAGATCTCATTTTCCATAACGAACCTGATCTCCTCCTGCACGCCTGCCGCCCTTCCCATAACATCAGCTGCCGCTGCTTTTTTAAACGCCTCAAATCTGGCGGCCGTATCATGGAATCCTTCTATAGTCTCATGAAGAGTGGCTGCGGGATAGTCTGCCAGCAGGTGCTGGAAATTTCCAAAGGCCAGGGCGCTCTGGTAGAAATCATCCGGCTTTTCAACCAGGTCATAGCTGAACGCATCCTCGATGAACTGGTAAACTCTCCAGTATCCGTCCAGGCTGTCCACAAAATAATTTTTTCCTGCCTTGGTCTTTATAATATTAAGCGTCTCCCTGTCCGGATCTCCTCCCTGCTCAATGATCTTCTTCCTCAGAAATGTGGTGACCCCCACCACATTTTCCATCAGCTGGTCCGGCTTAGTGAACACATTTTTATTCATCTGCTGAAGAATGTAGTGTCTGTGGCTGCCATCTCCCAGACGGCAGCTGACACGGAATGTAGTATTGATGTGGCCGCTTCCATACGGCCTGCAGATAAAGGGATCCCCTTCCAAAAGGAACGCCCCTGCAGCCTCTTCAATCCCAGGTACCCTGCTTTCAAATTCCATCTCTTACTCCCCCCAGAGGTGCTTCGGATACAGCCCCTCTTCTTTCATCTTTTTAATAGCATCCACAACAAACTGCTTATCTTCCTTATATGTTACACCGTACCATTTGTCTGCAGACTTGAGGACCTCTACAGTAGCCTTGTTCTCCTCGAGCAGCTCATTGACTACAAACGGCAGGAAATATTCACACTTCAGCGGATTTACCGGAAGGTTCTCTTTAAGGAACTTTACGAAGCGATCCTTTAATTCCCCCAGCAGACTCTCCGAGAATCCCCAGAGATTCATGGAAACTGTGGAATCCAGAGGAAGCTGTGTCCATGTAGCCCCGTCATCCTCTGTGTACGCTGCACCTCCGTCTTTTTTCTCGATGTGGGTGCGCTCATGGATATCAGTCAGGAAATGGTTCTCATCTGTCTCGCACACTCCCCTGGCCACATGGCCGTTGTCTGTCAGGGTATTCTCCAGGATATAGCCAACCATGGCATATCTGTACTTGTCATCATCCTCATGCGAGACAAGGTAATCATAGATCATCTTGTATGCATCTTTTCCATAATAGTCATCTGCATTGATCACGGCAAAAGGACCGTCTACTGTTCCCTGGCAGGAAAGGATGGCATGGCCGGTCCCAAAAGGCTTCACCCTGCCTTCCGGCACTTCAAAGCCCTCCGGCAGATTAGTAAGCTCCTGATACACATAGGCAACTTCCACATTTTTTTCTATCCTGTCGCCTACAGTCTCCCTGAAGTCCTTTTCGTTTTCTTTTTTTATAATGAATACCACTTTCTCAAATCCTGCCTGCACAGCATCGTAGATTGAGAAATCAATGATCATGTGGCCCTCACTGTCTATGGGGTCGATCTGTTTTAATCCGCCGTAACGGCTTCCCATTCCTGCTGCCATAATCACTAATACTGGTTTTTTCATATACATCCTCCTAATTTTCTGCATGATCCTCAAACTTTTTAGTCCATCCTGCATTTGCTATGTTTTATAATATTATAAATACCGGGAATTGTATTTATCTTATTTTACACTGCTTTTGCACAATCTGCATTTTTTGATTGCATTTTTGTCATCTGTTATAGTAAACTTATTAGTAAATATTAAGTGCCTTCACAGTTGCATCAGATAAGCAAAGGAGATCCACATGGATTACAGGAAAATTGAATTAAGACAGGAATTCCGTGTAGAGGCGGTCGTATCCGTACATTATTTTGAATATATGAATGATTTTAATTTTCCGGGGGAGAGGCATAACTTCTGGGAAATACTCTGTGTGGACAAGGGTGAGATAACAGTGACTGCCCAGGATACAGAGATCACCCTCAGAAAGGGCCAGCTCATCTTCCACAAGCCCAATGAATTCCACAATGTCCGTGCCAACGGAGTCATCGCTCCCAACCTGGTAGTCATGAGCTTCTGCTGCTGTTCACCCGCCATGTCCTTTTTTGAGAACAGGATAGTGACAGTCGGGGAGGCCGAGAAGAATCTGCTTGCCTCCATCATAACAGAGGCACGGCAGGCTTTTTCCTCGCGCCTTGACGACCCTTACCTCACTGAACTGAAAAGACGGCAGGATCAGGGCTTTGGCTCTGAGCAGATGATAGGCCTGTATCTGGAGCACCTTCTGATACAGCTCTACCGCCGCTATAATACTCTGGCGCCGGGTCCGCAGGTGCACCGTGAAAACCCCCAGAAGAAGGATGGAGAGACTTACCAGAGGATACTGGAATATCTGGACGCCAATATCACAAGGCAGCTCACTATCGAGAAGATCTGCCATGACAACCTGACAGGCCGCTCACAGCTGCAGAAGCTCTTCCAGTCCAGAAACGGGTGCGGCATCATCGACTATTTCTCCCGGCTGAAGATCAAAGCCGCCAAACAGCTCATCCGGGAACAGCAGATGAATTTTACCCAGATAGCAGATGCCCTGGGATATACATCTATACATTACTTCAGCAGGCAGTTTAAGAAGATCACCGGCATGACCCCCACGGAGTATGCCTCCAGCATAAAAGTCCTCTCAGAGCCTCAAAAAGATATCTTGTAAATATTTTTTGTGAATCTCAAAAAGTGCATTGCAAAAGCCAGGAGTACTGTTTTTACAGTACTCCTGGCTTTATCGTCAGTTATAATTCTCTATCACTTAGAAATTTATCTTCTCTTTAAGAAATCCGGTATCTGAATGCTTCTCTCCTGCACGTTGCTCTCAGGTGTCCTCAGTCTGCCCATTGAAGAAGACTGCTGCTGAGGCCTGCTCTGGGCTGCGCTTCCTGAAGGATTAAACGGAGTAGTTGTCCTTCTGAAAGGCTGAACGGCCGGAGCTTCCTCCTCGTGCTTCGGGTAGTTCGGGAATTCCGGAACTATCTTTTTGCTCACTGAAGGCTGTGTGGCTGTTGCTGTATCAAGTCCTGTAGCGATGACTGTTATGCTTGCTTCGTCTGCATATGTATCATCGTACATAGCGCCAAAGATAATATTTGCATCTTCGCCGGCCAGTTCCTGAACATAGCTTGCCGCATCATTAGCATCCATAAGGGAAATATCACCGGAAATATTAATGATGACATGGGAAGCTCCCTCAATAGTTGTCTCCAGAAGCGGGCTGGATACTGCCTGCTTAACAGCTTCCATAGCCTTGTCATCGCCTTTGGCCTGTCCAATACCGATATGGGCGATGCCTTTATTAGTCATGACAGTCTGAACATCTGCGAAGTCCAGATTGATAAGCGCCGGCAGATTGATCAGGTCTGTGATGCCCTGTACTGCCTGCTGAAGAACCTCATCAGCTTTTCTCAATGCCTCAGGCATTGTTGTCCTTCTGTCCACGATCTCCAGAAGCTTGTCATTTGGAATAACGATAAGCGTATCAACATTCTCTTTCAGCTTCTCGATGCCTGCAAGAGCATTATTCATACGTGTCTTTGCTTCAAAACGAAACGGCTTTGTAACTACACCTACAGTCAGAATACCCATCTCTTTGGCGATCCCTGCTACGACGGGAGCAGCGCCTGTACCTGTTCCGCCGCCCATACCGCAGGTAACAAATACCATATCGGCGCCCTGCATTGCCTGCTTCAGATCCTCAGAACTCTCCTCAGCAGCCTGCTGTCCAACTGTAGGCTGTGCTCCTGCTCCAAGTCCTTTCGTAAGCTTCTCACCGATCTGTATAGTAGTCGGAGCTTTGCAGAGTGACAACGCCTGCTTATCAGTATTTACACCGATAAACTCTACACCTCCGATAGTCTCTTCCACCATTCTATTTACTGCGTTGTTGCCTGCGCCACCCACGCCTATTACTATAATCTTCGCTGAAGATTCAGCTTCATTCGTCATAATCTCTAACAAGGGTATTTCCTCCTTCTGTACCTGTAACAATCTACCGATATTTTAATTTTACAGTTCTGAGCATACTACTACCAGTATTTAACCGTATTTCTTATATCATATAGTTTTTTTCGCAATTAATCAAGCCTTAATTTGAAATTGCAACTATTTTTTAAAAATTCTTCATATTTAGTTAATATATGCGCCTGTATATGGATCAATATATCCATAGCCATCCATAATGATCTCACCATTATCATCCACATAATTGTAAGAATCTGTCCTGTCCGTAGTATTCCCCAAAGGATCTGTATATATTTTATTTCCTTCTGCATCTGTACTGAATGCGTTCGGATCTTCCACAAATTTCTTCTGGGGGCTTGTCTCAATCTCACTCTCTGATTCAGATTCTCCCTCGCTCTCACCCTCCGGCTTTACCTCGCCTGCCTTCCGGCTCTCTGTCTCAGCGGGATCTTTCTCTCCCTTTTTGAATGTGACTGTATTCGTGGCGTCAGTAAAATTCTCCATGTGCAGGCCGCCTTCTAAATCACTCAGATTCGGAAAAATTGCCTTTAAATGTGATATTTTTTCTTCCACATACTGGTTAGCCCCAAGATATACGCGTATTTTGCCAAAAACCAGAGTGATCTTCTGATCCTCACCGAAGCGTATCTCATCCGGTATCAGTTCATTTTTGCTCAGATGCACAGCCACTCCCAGCAGCGCTTTTAACTGCTTCTCATCCTCGAACTCCATCTTCTGGTAAAGGGTCAGACCCTTGGGTGAGGCTCCTGTCACAAGAGGTACATTTTCATGGAGCTCGGTTGAGTTCTCAACGATAGTCCCATCCTTGTCAAAATATGCGTATTTCTCACCATTCTTCAGATACCCCAGCTCTATTTTTTCGTAGACCCGGATCTTTATTTTAAATGGGGATATCATTTCCACTTCCACATCATTCAGAAATGGAAACCTGCTCCCCGCCTCAGTGTCATGACTATACTTCCACATCAGGTATATTGAATTTGTACACATCGGCTCATCTAATATCATATCCTGGATTTCCTGGCTTGTGTAGTGCTCATTTCCTTCCACGACCACTTCCTGTATATGAAAAAGCCCGAATACGACCAACAGCGCCAGCAGGACTGCGCCCAGCAGCACCCCTGCCGCTATCAGCTTCTTATTTTTCTTCTTTTTATAACGTATCTCTTTCACACTATCACCTGTGTCCTTTTTAATCCGTCCGCCAGATCTTTGCACCCAGCTTTCTTAAATCGCCTGTTATGTCTTCATATCCCCGGCCAATGAAATGTTCGTTCGAGATGACAGTACTTCCTCTCGCGCACAGGCCGGCGATCACAAGTGCAGCTCCGCCTCTGAGGTCAGGCGCACTCACAGTCTTCCCATATAGTTCTTTCACTCCCGTTATCCTTGCAGTGCGTCCCGCCGTACTGATCCTGGCTCCCATGGCATTTAACAGCTCCGCAGACTGGAACCTGTTTTCAAACACATTCTCCCGGATCACGCTCTCCCCTTCCGCCTTTGCCAGAACTGCCATAAGAGGTGACTGCAGATCCGTGGGAAATCCCGGATATACGGCCGTCTCCACCTCCCTCACAGGAAGGCAGGCATCTTTTCCTTCAAAAATAAGCATGGGATGGCTTCCTTTGCCGGGCGGCTCCTCCAGCCGGTACCTGCCTCCCGCTTCCTTCAAAATATCAAGAAAAGAATCCAGCTGGTCAACAGGAGCCTTCTCTATGACGATACTTCCCCTTGTGGCCGCGGCTGCCAGCAGATATGTTCCAGTGACTATCCTGTCAGGCATCAGCTCATATTCACTGTCCGTCAGGCTTTCCACGCCCCGGATCTTCAGATGCCCTGTTCCGGTCCCTGTTATCCTTGCCCCTTTTGCTGTCAAAAATTCACAAAGCTGCTGTATCTCCGGCTCTCTCGCCGCATTAATGATCTCTGTCTCACCCCTGGCCAGCACTGCAGCCAAAACCGCATTTTCCGTGGCTCCCACACTTGGAAATGCCAGGTTCACTTTTGTCCCGGTCAGCCTTGCTGTCCATGCATTCAGGACTTCTCCCTCTTCTTCAATGGAAGCGTTCATCTTCCTCAGAGCATCCAGATGCAGGTCTATGGGCCTGGCACCTATGGTACAGCCTCCCGGATACGGAAGGACAGCCCTCTTAAACCTTCCCAGCAGACTCCCCAGCAGTACAATGGAACAGCGCATCATGGATGCGCATCCAAACGGAACTGTATAAGAATCTGTCCCGCTGGCGTCAATCCTCAGGCTGCTTCCTTCAAATTCAGCCCGGCAGCCCATCTCTCTAAGTATCTGAACCATATACATAACATCCAGTATTCTTGGACAATTATGGAGTACGGTAATTCCATCATGCAGCAGCGCTCCGGCGATAATAGGCAGAGCGGCATTTTTAGATCCCTGAATACAGATTTCCCCGTGCAGCGCATGGCCGCCCTGAACTTCAATACACAACGTATGTCTCCTCCAAATTTCAGCCCTATATCCTATTATATGCAGGAGAAATGATTTTGCGCATTAAGATTTCTGCCATCTGCTCACGCTCAAGACCAGCCCCATCTCAGCCAGGAGAAAAAGTACCGAAGTGCCTCCATAGCTGATAAAAGGAAGCGTGATCCCTGTATTGGGTATCGTGTTGGTGACAACAGCCACATTCAGCATGACCTGGATGGCTATATGTCCCATGACTCCCGCAGCCACCAGCGCTCCGAAAAGATCCTGGGCATGTGTGGCCACCACCATAAACCTCCATATAAGCACCATAAAAACAATGATCAGTATAGCAGCGCCTGCCAGGCCAAGCTCTTCGCAGATAATGGAAAATATCATGTCATTCTGGGCTTCAGGTACAAACCCCAGCTTCTGGATGCTCTCCCCCAGCCCCTTGCCGAAGAGGCCTCCGGAACCTATGGCATACAGACCCTGTATTGTCTGATATCCTTTCTCATAAGCCTCCGGATTTTTCCAGATGGCCAGCCTCTCCAGCCTGTATGACTCCATACTGAGGAATATCCCGATGAATCCTATTCCTCCTCCTCCCACCCATATGAAGGGGAGATACCTGGGATTCGATATAAAGACCATGATCACTGCGATTCCCAGTATAATGATAGCAGTACTCAGGTTATTTGTTCCCACAAGAGCCACGATGGGAAGCACCAGCACCATTACCATACACATGACAAAAAAATTCTTGTGCTTTTTCTTCTGGCTGCTGATCATGTAGGCCAGAAATAAAATAACAGCCAGCTTAGCAAACTCTGCCGGCTGAAACGATAGAGGCCCCAGGGACAGCCAGCGCTTAGAGCCGTTATAGGAATCCCCGACCAGCAGCACGGCTCCCGAAAGAGCCAGGGACACAATATAACCCGGAATTGCCAGCTTTATAAAAATGTGGTAATCCATACAGGAGATCATGTACATGGCTGCCACCCCCAGAATGGTGGCAAACAGCTGCTTCTTAAAATAATAGGCAGCGTCATCGAATTTGACCTGCCCATTCCATGCGCTCGTGCTGTAGAGTGTCACCAGCCCAAAGCCTACGAGAAAGAGCACTATTATCAGAAGGGTGTAATCCTGCTTTTTCACTGCTTTGTTCATGGCATCCACTCCTTAAAGGTTTTAAAGCTTTCTCACATACTCTTTAAACATCTGTCCCCTGACTTCATAGCTCGGGAACATATCCCAGCTGGCACATGCCGGTGAGAGCAGAACGGCATCCCCCGTCCTTGCCTCCCCTGCGCAGATATCAACTGCTTCCTCTAAGGTTTCTGCAAATATTATATCTGTAAATCCGCACTTATTGGCGGCTTCTGCTATTTTCTCCTTCGTCTCGCCCAGAAGCACCAGCTTCCTGACTTTCCCGTCAAAAGACCTGATCCATTCCTCATAGGAAGAACCTTTGTCATATCCTCCTCCGATGAGGACTGTGGGGCGGTCCATGGCCTGTATTCCCTTTATGGCCGCATCGGGATTCGTCCCTTTGGAGTCATTATAATAAGCGACTCCGTTCTTTTCCTCTACAAATTCGATCCTGTGCTCCACAGCTTTGAACTGCCTGGCAGCACGCCTGATCTCCTCCAGAGGCACACCATATGCCAGAGCCATCCCCACGGCTGCCATTACATTTTCATGGTTATGGCGTCCCAGGATATTCAGCTCTGATGTCCTGCAGACTTCTGTCTCTTCTGTCCCGCTGTTATACATGATGCTGCCGTCTTTCAGATATAGGCCCTTCTCTAATGTACGCAGGCTGCTGAAAAATATTACTTCTGCCTTCACATTTTTACCAAACTCACGGAGGACGTCATCCTCATAATTGAGCACGCAGGTATCTTCCTCTGTCTGGTTTACAGTGATGCTCTCCTTTACCCTTATGTATTCCTCCATGGTGTGATGGCGGTTGAGATGATCCGGGGTAATATTTAATATGGCGCTTACCTTTGGCCTGAATTTTTCAATAGTCTCCAGCTGGAAGCTGCTGATCTCGGCCACTGTCACGGTATCCTCCCCGGTCTTAAGAGCTATGTCGGTATAGGGGTTCCCTATATTTCCCACCACATATACAGATGACGTATGCTGCCTCATGATATCCCCCAAAAGGCTGGTCGTGGTGGTTTTTCCGTTTGTGCCTGTTATAGCCAGAACATCCCCTTTACTGTTCTCATACGCCAGCTCCACTTCTCCCCAGATCCTGATCCCCCTGCTCCTGATCTCATTTACCAGGGGCAGGTCTGTAGGCACTCCCGGGCTCATGATGCACAGGTCGAACTGATCCAGCTCATCTTCTTTTAATTTTCCAAGTATCACACCTGCATGGCTGTCTGCAGGGAGCTTTGACTTTACATCCTCAAGAGTCAGCTTATCATTTTCATCAAACAGCACAGGCTGCGCCTGCACCTTTTCCAGAAGTTCTGCCGCACCGATGCCGCTTTTTCCGGTGCCGTACACAAGAACTTTTTTCCCTTTTAATTCCACTTCCTTATTCCTCCTGTTTTCGCAACTGTTCAGTATCTTAGGATAAGATCACAAGCCCCACCAGGCAGAGCAGGGCCGTGATGACTGTAAAGACAGCTACTACTCTTGTCTCAGACCATCCGCACAGCTCAAAATGATGGTGGATAGGGGCCATTTTAAACAGTCTCTTTCCGCCTGTTTTTTTAAAATAAGTGACCTGAAGCATTACGGAGATCACTTCAACAAGATATATCAGACCCACGATCAGTATGATCCAGGGCATCTTAAGCATATAGGCACATCCTGAGACAAATCCCCCAAGGGCGAGAGATCCCGTATCGCCCATAAATACCTGGGCCGGATGCACGTTAAAGAGCAGGAATCCAAGCAGGGCGCCTGCAACTGCCGCTGTGATAGGCTGTATCCCTCCCCCAAGCGCAATGGAAACGATCGTAAAAAATACTGCCACCATAGTGGTCACGCCTGTAGCAAGTCCATCAAGACCATCTGTAAAGTTCACGCCGTTCACTGTCCCCAGCACTGCTATGTAAAGCATGGGTACTGCCAGCCAGAGGCTGTCAAAATACTCTCCGCCGCTGAAGGGGATCAGGATAGACAGGCTGTCTCTGTCTGCAATCAGCAGGTATACCAGAAAAATAGTGGCTACTACTATCTGGCCGATCATTTTCTGCATAGGCATAAGACCATCAGACCTCTTTAAGACTACCTTCAGGTAGTCATCCAGAAAACCGATGATACCATATCCCAGTGTCAGAAACAGGACCGGTATGATCTGCGGGTAATCTCCAATAAAAAACAGGGATGTCACCAGGATGCTTATCAGAATGATCAGCCCTCCCATGGTAGGCGTTCCTGCCTTTTTCAGATGGGACTGCACGCCTTCTTTTCTCTCTGTCTGCCCTACTTTGAGCTTCCTCAGGAATGGAATCACAAACGGGCTTAATGCCACGCTGATCGCAAATGCCACTAACAATGGGATTATCACTTCTGTACCTATTATCATTTCACACCTCTTATTTTCTTCATTTTATCCGGACGCAGGCCTTACAAACCCCTCCTGCGTCCGGACATACTTGTTATTAGTATATAGCTTTTTGCTTTATTATTCAACTATTAATTCGTCTCACTCTCTGCCTCTGTTACAGGATCTCTTTCAACTCCCAGATAGGGAAGGATGTTGGAAAATATCTCTTTTACAACAGGAGCCGCTATCGTACCTCCATAGTAGACTCCCTGGGGATTATTGATAATTAGCAGAACCAGCACTTGGGGATCATCCATGGGTGCAAATCCCACAAAGGATGATATATATTTGTTGGCGCTTCGGGGCAGGGTCTGGGAGGTGGCCGTCTTGCCCCCGATATGATATCCCTCGATGTAAGCATTTTTTCCTGATCCACCGTCAACTACGTTTTCCAGGATATACTGCATAGTCTTCGATGTCTCTTCAGATATGATCTGGTCCCCCACAGGATACTGGCATACCTCTACCAGCGCGTTATCCTGGTCACGCACCTCTACGCCAAAGTGCGGCGTTATCCTCTTCCCCCCGTTCACTATGGAGGCGGCTGTGGCTGCCAGCTGGATCGGTGTGATCTGAAATGACTGCCCGAATGAGATTGTCGCCAGCTCTACTTCTCCCACATTCTCCTTTTTGTGCATGATGGTCCCGGCTTCACCGGGCAGGTCTATCCCTGTTTTATCCATCAGGCCGAACTGTTCAAAATACTTAAAATAATTGTCCACTCCAAGTCTCAGCCCCACTTCAATAAAAACAGGGTTGCAGGAGTTCATGGCTCCCTGCAGAAACGTCTCAGCCCCATGTCCGGCTCTCTTGTGGCAGTGGATCCTCCTGTCTTCCACAATCTTGAATCCAGGACAGGAAAACTGGTCATTCAGGCTGACCACCCCCTCCTCCAGCCCTGCTGCCGCTGTGATGATCTTAAAAGTAGATCCCGGCTCGTATGTGTCGTTAATGCACCCGTTCCTCCACATCTGGTTCAGGGCATCCTGCTTTTCCTTGTCCGACATTGATGAAGAATCTACATTCAGTGTAAACGGTTCATTCAGGTTAAATTCCGGCACATTTGTCATTCCCAGGATCTCCCCGTTGGACGGACGCATTACAATGACTGAAACGCTGTCAGCGCTTTTTTGTTCTTTTACCTTCAGGGCTTCCTGTTCTATATATTTCTGGATGTTGCTGTCCAGGCTTATGTACAGGTCATTCCCCGCCACCGGCTCAAGACGCCCTTCCCCTGCGTCCGGCAGTTCTACGCCTCTTGCATCTGTCATTGTCAGGATCTGCCCGTCATCCCCCTTTAATACATCCTCATACTGTACCTCCAGGCCCACGATCCCCTGGTTATCACTTCCTGTAAAGCCCAGCACCTTGCTGGCCAGATCATCCAGGGGATAATACCTTTTAAAATCCTCATCGATTTTTACCCCTGCCAGATCATATTCCCTGATACGGTCCCCCACTTCTTTTTCCACATTTGTCATCACACGCTCGATCGAGGTGACCTTTTCCACTCTCTTTCTCACTTTTTCTTCTGAGAGCCCAAGCTCCTTAGACAGAACTTCAACCACCTTATCAGGCTCCTTCAGCTGGCTGTGGATGACTGATATGGTGCAGACCGTCTTATTTGTAGCCAGCACCTTCCCCGTAGCGTCTATGATCTTCCCTCTGGCTGCCTTTATATCCCTCTCCCTCTCGTGCAGCTCCTGTGCTTTCTGGCTGTAGTAGTCGGACTGGAAAAGCATCAGATATCCCAGCCTGCCCACAAGGAAAATGAGCACGCCAAAACAGAGCGTGAAGACCACTACGATTTTCTTTTTATGGTAAGTCTTGATATTCAGCATAAAAAAACCTCATAAAAGCTTTACTATAATGTATTTTCGCTTTTATGAGGTTATGTTAATTTATATCCAATCTCTTATTACTCGTTTAACTGAAGATCATCAGGAGTGACACCCTCTGCCCCGTCATCCACAGGGGCATTCTCATTTGCCTCCGGCGGGCCTGGCAGGTTATCCTGCTGGGCGACTGGATTTTCCGGATCCCCCTGGACACCGTCCCCGCTGCCTGCACCTTCCACGGGCGTGCCGTCTTCATTTGTCTCTTGTGTCTCATTCTGTACGGCATTACCTCCGGCGAGAGCCTCATCCTGAGTTATGCCAAGTTCACTCAGCAGATCATCAGTTATTTCCTCTGTCGGATATATATTCATATAAGGAAGGACTTCCGTCATGATCTGTCTGAACATGATCTGAGGAAAGCCGCCAAAGGTCTGGTCTTCCACATTTGGCTCATCAATAACCACATAGCACACAACCTGAGGGTCATTGATAGGCACTGCTCCTATAAAGGAGACCACATACTTGCCGTTTTCTCTCGGAAGTTTTTCGGCTGTTCCTGTCTTGCCGCCTACACGATACCCCGGTACACGCGCCCTCCTTCCAGTTCCCTCAGAAACACCCTTCTCCAGGTAATCCCTCAGGAGTGATGAGCTGCGCTGTGAGATAGGATTTCTCAGGACTACCGGATCAATCGTCTTTGCCACACCGCCGCTGGGGTCCAGCACCTGTCTGACCACATGAGGCTGGTAATAATATCCGCCGTTTACAACAGTAGAAAATGCAGCCAGCTCCTGAATCATGCTGCAGGTAAATCCCTGGCCAAAAGCATTTGTGGCCAGCTCCACCTCATGCATAGAATTCTTTGTATACAGGATACCCGCATTTTCATTTGGCAGGTCGATCCCTGTCTTCAGTCCAAACCCAAACTCCGCTTGACATTGGAGGAAATTACCTATCCCCACCTTCATGGATATCTGCATGATGGCGTCATTGCAGGAATTCATAATAACATCACTCAGGGATTCCATCCCATGCCCCCATACATTATCACATTTAATATACCTGTCAGTTATCTGTTCCCCGCCGTCACACATATAAGACTCATCATCTGTTATTGCCCCGATGTCCAGTGCATATGACACCGTGATCGGTTTCATGGTAGACCCCGGCTCAAATGCTTCTGAGACAGTAAAATTGGCCCATCTCTCATTGAGAGCCTTACTGTGGTCTTCCTCTGACATCTTATCCACTTCTGTGTCGCTGTACCAGCCTGTCAGGTCAAAAGGATCATTCAGGTCATAGCCTTTATTTGTAGCCATAGCCAGGATCTCGCCTGTATTGCAGTCAGCCACGATAACGCCTACATTTTTTGCCCCATGCCCCGCGTTCTCATCACTGGGGCCATCCATGTGCTCGGCTTCATATTGGGCGATATACTTCTCCACCACCTGCTGGATATTTGTATCAATAGACATTACAAGTGTGTTTCCGTTAGTCGGCTCAATGATTGTTCTCTGCAGTTCAGAATCCTCGTTCAAATACCCGAACTCACGGCCGTTCACGCCGTTTAACACATCTGAATACCAGACTTCCAGGCCGCTCACGCCGTCATTTAAGTTATTGGAAAATCCAACTACTGTACTTGCCACAGTGCTCATGGGATACTCTCTGATATAATTTTCCTCAAACCAGATTCCCGTAATGTTCCTCCGCTCCTTGATCTGTTCATCAGTGAGCTTTTTTTCAGCATCCGTGGATACATAGTCTTCATATGCCTGCTTTTCCTCAATTGTCACCTGGCGCTTCAAAACCTGATACTGGCTGTCTTTCGTCTCATCACTTGTGAGCCGGCTGCGCACCTCTGACTCGTCCAGTCCCATGGTGGAGACAAGAGCCCTGACTGTTGGTTCAATGTAATCTTCCTTCTGGTTGACTGCATAACAGTCCAGAACCAGATTATAGACCTTCTCACTTTTTGCCAGTACCGTGCCGTTTCTGTCCCTGATCTCCCCTCTCCTGAAGGGGATCGTCCTGCTGTCATACTGCTGCTGTGACAGCACCTGCTTTGTATATTTGTCACCGCTGGTCTTGGCAATATATGAAATCCTGATATTTATGATTGCAAGTGCTAATAAAACGAATGCAAATATAGCCAGAAGCTTTATTTGCATTTTGTGTGTAAATCTCTTTTTTTTAGTTTTTCTTCTTGTAGCCACTTAAACCTCACCTATTTTGTGGGAACATCTTCATACTGCCTTACATAGTCAGAAGCCTGGCTGTCATAAGTGATGATCTGTCCCTGGGTTGCGTAGACCATGCCCAGCTTATTCATAGCCACATCTTTGATGTACTCTAAATCAACTGAAGCTAATGCTCTCTCGTATTCGGTATCATTTGCTAACTTTAACTCACTGTATTCACTGGTCAGACTCGCTACAGACTTTCTGTGTGATGTGCTTTCAGCCTGCAGCTGCAGGAAGTTTACACAAACAAAAAGGCTTACAGACGCTGCCACAGCCAAAAATGCCACGTATCCGAGATCCATCTTCAGGGCCTTTTCCCTGTTTCTGCGCGTCCTTTTGCTGGTTCCCGGCCTCACGGCTTTCTGTACTTTTCTTGGCTGCTGCTGTCTCGGCCTTACTTCAGTCTCTACTGTGCGGACGGTATTTCCATCTATATATGTCCTTGTCTGGTAACGCCTGCTACTTGTCCTTTGCTGGCCGCCCGTAGTTCTTCCGGCCGGTCTGCCTGATGTTCTGCCCATATAAAATCTCCCCTATCTCTTTGCACGTGCTGTTCCCGTCACTGGCAGCCCATGCTGCCTGATCCTAAGAGTCTCCTGTTCCTCGTTCAAATACGCGGAGCTTTGCACTTTTAGCCCGTGCGTTTTCCTCCAACTCCTCCTCGCCCGGCACGATGGGTTTTCTTGTGATAACGCGGCCCTTTGACTTCTTGCCGCATATACACACCGGAAAATCCCTTGGACACGTGCATGGATCCTCATTTTTCTTAAATGCTGTTTTCACTATCCTGTCTTCTAAAGAATGGAAGGTGATCACACAGATCCGCCCTCCCTCATTCAGAAGCTCTATCATATCATCCAGAGAATTCGAAAGAACCTCCAGCTCTTTATTAAGTTCTATTCTTATGGCCTGGAATGTCTTTTTGGCTGGGTGTCCGCCTACCGCACGGATCTTCATTGGAATTGCCGCTTTTATAACATTAACTAACTCCCCAGTTGTTTCCAATGTTTTTTCTTGTCTTGCACTTACAATGTGTTTGGCAATATTCTTAGCGAACTTGTCCTCCCCGTAGTCACGTATGATTCGGTAAAGGTCCATTTCACTATAATTATTTACAATGTCCTTTGCCGTCATCGTCTGACGCTGATCCATCCGCATATCAAGCGGAGCATCCACTTTGTAAGTAAACCCGCGGTCTGCCGTATCCAATTGGTAGGAGGATACACCTAGATCCAAAACGATTCCATCCACAGATGTCACATGTATGTTGTCCAGTTCCTTTTTCATGTCGCAGTAATTGCTGCGAATGATAGTTACTTTATCTTTAAACTCCCCTAAGCGCTTTGCCGCTGCTTCAATAGCTGCCGCATCCTGGTCGATTCCAATCAACCTTCCGTTCTGCGACAAATGTGAGCAGATCTCATATGAATGGCCTCCGCCTCCCAGCGTGCCGTCCACGTATATTCCGTCCGGCCTGATGTTCAGAGCCTCAATGGTTTCATCCAGTAGTACAGATTTGTGTTTGAAATTCATATTGTCCTCCCCAGGCTATATGCTCAATCCTAAATCCGACATTTGCTCTGCGATGTCATCCATATCATCGTAAGTGTTATTTTCATCCCACTTGACTTTGCTCCAAATCTCGATTCTGTTCAGCATGCCGGTCAATACCACGTCTTTTTCCAGACCCGCAAATTCTCTCAGTGTACCCGGTAAGAGAATTCTCCCCTGCTTGTCTACTTCACACGGGGCTGCGCCCGCGACGAAGAAACGTGAAAATTGTCTTGCGCTTTTGTTTGTAAGTGGTAAGGATTTGAGTTTTTCCTCGAAGGTATTCCACTCATGTTCGGGAAACACAAATAAGCATCCATCCAATCCCTTTGTAACAACAAATTCTTCTCCTAATTCTTCACGGAACTTGGAGGGGATAATCAGTCTGCCTTTGGTATCGATCGTATGATTGTATTCTCCCATAAACATATATCATACCTTCTTTCAAGCAGATACAGCATCATCTCTTCAGTATTTTCACTGACATTCCTCTCGGAGTGTTCGTCCTGCATCTGCGGCGGATACGGAAAATGGTTTCCACATGTTCTCCATTTTCCACCACTATCCACCACTTCTCACCACTTGTATGTTTATAATAATCCAAAACCCCGAAAATTACAAGGGGAAAATAAAATAATTTCCAAAAGAATTTTTTGCGAAACCGGGATTTTTCCAGTATTTTCCTGGCCTCTACCAGATGTTGTAGAGCCCCTTTCAGGGCCTACCAAATGAGCTTTTCCCGCATTTGCAGGGACCCTTATGCTGTGGAGAGGTGTGGGGGATGATCAAAATCTGTGGAGCAAAGTGGGGGGATTTTAGCAGGAAGATTTATCCACAATCCACAGACAGAAATCAGGGCCGCTGCAAAATGCAGCGGCCCTGTCATGTTCTTTCCTGTATTCAATGTACGATGTTGACGGGATTGCCTTTTATAAAGGCTGCAATATTTTCGAATTCGATCCTGGCCCGTTTCACCATAGACTCACTTGTGGCGAACGCCACATGCGGGGTGAGTATCGTATTCGGGGCATGTACAAGCGGATCTTCCTGGCTGATAGGCGGCTCTGTGTCGAAAACATCCACTGCCGCACCGGCGATCCGGCCTTCCTTCAAAGCTTTTGCAAGGGCTGCCCCATCCACCACTGGTCCCCTCGCCGTATTTACAAGGACTGCTGTTTTTTTCATCCAGGATATTTCCCTGGCCCCGATCATACCTCTTGTCGTCTCATTTAATGGTACGTGGAGCGATATGATATCCGACTGTCTCATAACCTCCTCCAGGCTCATATAAGGGATCTCCCCCACTCTGCCCGGAGTTCTGCTGTATGCAATCACCTTCATGCCAAACGCCTGTGCCAGCGCTGCCACTCTCCTGCCAATGGCGCCTGTCCCCACTATGCCCATAGTTCTGCCTTCCAGCTCTCCCCCTATGAGTCCGTCTTTAGTCCCACCATTCCTCACTGCCCTGTCACAGGGGATCAGATTTCTGTACAGAGAGAGCACTAAGCCAAATACCAGCTCTGATACTGCTGTATTAGAATATCCCGCACAATTGCAGACAGTGATGCCCTTTTCCCGGCAGTATTCCATATCCACATGGTCCACCCCCGTAAAAGCCACAGCGAGCATCTTCAGACATTTACACCCTTCCAGAACCTCTCCTGGAAACGGCAGGTTTCCAAGGGCAATGATATCTGCATCCTGCCCACGCCTGATAAGTTCCTCTGTATCCGTTGTGCGGGTATTGTGATAAATGACCTCTGTCTCTGTACCCAGAACCCCGGCCGCCATATCCATCAATTCCCTCTCTTCAACACCCAGCGGCTCAATAATAACTATCTTCATCCAACGTATCCTCCTGATTTCAATTGGAACCTGCGCATGACGCAAAGCCCCTGCATCTTATTTTACACTTGCGGAGGCTTTCTGTCTATCAGGGGATTTCTGCATCTGTTTTCATGCCATAATACATGCTCCCGCCAGATAGACAAGTATAGACACAGCCTGAGGCAGAAATGCCCTTTTCAGTATAGTTGGGATAGGGACCCCGCTGCTCTGGCTTGTCATAGCAATATGGGCAGTGGCAGGCGACATGCCTATGGCAAACTGCGGTACATTGCACATTGTCAGGATAAGATAGTCAGGATTCGCGCCGGAGGAGGCAATGATAGCTGCATAAACCGGCCCAAGTATTGTCATGGGCACATAATTATTTGCCGCCACAACACCCACAAACAGCCCTACTATAGTTGAAAGGATAATAAAAAGCGGCAGGTTAATGTCAGTGCCTGCGTTCACGAATGGCTGGAGAAGAATTCCAATCCCGCCGATCTGCATGACGGCTTTTCCAAACATTGCTCCACCTATAACGATACCCAGGATGTTTGTAAGTGTCTTCCCCATGCTTTTAAAAAACTCGAAGCCTCCGTTTACCGCCTCTGTCCTGTTTTTGGACGTGAGTACCACAAAGCCAAAGACAAGCGTAAAACACATCAGTTCTACACAAGGTATGCTTAACGTGGGAAGCTTTCCCACTAAGCCGCTGAAAAGGATCATCATCACGAGGGGGAATACAGGAAAGAGTGCATAATATTTAGGTATCCCCAGTTCCTCAATCTTTTTGCCCTTCAACTCAGCCTGGCCGCCCTGGGCGTTCTCCTTTTTGTCAAAATGTCTGGCCATAAAAATAAATACCACCGAACCAGCCAGGATCGCCCCAAATGCCCAGGGCCATTCATATCTGACAAAATGCTCTGCCAGATTAAAATTCTCATATCCCATATACCCCGCACCTACCGCAATATTGGCTGAGGTTGGGCCATACAGATACATGACACCCGCAAAAATCGAAGTAGCCGCCGTAGCCCTGGACACACCGCATGCCAGCAAAATTGGATATACTGTCCCAAACAGGAGCGCTATACGTCCTGTCCCGTTAGGAATAACAAGAAGAAGCAGCGACGCAAATACGAATGTGGCCCAGGCTATCAGATATTTATTCCTGATCCTCATAATTGGCCTGGCGGCAAGCAGAGCAAACAGGGTTGAGGCCTTCAGGTAATCCATATAGGCCACATATCCCACGATTGTCAGGATATTAATTCCGGCCCCTGTAATAGTACTGACAATGCCCACAGATTTAAAATATTCAAACACGTCAAAGAACAGGATCCCCGTACTGTTCTCCTCCATAGGAGTTGTACCGTTTATAAGCCCGCCGGCAAAGATCCCGGCGATACCGATCATTGTAAGCGCCACTGCAAAATTGATCTTTTTCTTCAGCGCAATCAGCACCAGTGCAAACATAACAAAAGTAATTAAAAGCTTGACCGCAACCATGGCAATTCTCCTTTAATAATATGGCCAGAATACAGATATCATGGCCACCCCGATCAGCCAGCTGATAATATTGAGCCACAGGCCCACCTTCATATAATCCCTGAACCGGTAACCTCCGTATCCCATTACATATGTGGATACAGGGTTACCCACCGGCGTGGCAAATGAACAGCCGGAAGCAATAGCGATAGCAAGCACTACACTGACAGGATTTATAGAAAGGCCCTGTGCCACTGCCAGACCAATGGGTGCAAACAGAGTACATGCCGCCACATTGGACATGAATTCTGTCAGCACAGTGACAATTAAAAACAGGACCCCTGTAAGTATTACCGGTGACGGATGCTCTCCAAGAAGATCAATGATAAAGCCGGCAATGCTGTCAGCCGCTTTCGTGCTGACCATAGCCCTCGCCAGCGGGAGCATCCCGGCGATCAGGAAAATGGACCTCCACTCTATCCGCTTAAATGCTTCCCTGTCAGATACTATATTGGCAGCCAGCACAGCTGCAGCCCCCACAAACGCAGAGACATGCGACGGGATACCAGTCACATTTTCCATTGCCAGGGAAATAACAGTCCCCAGAAAAATAACGATGCAGACTGCTTTTTTCCATTTTTTAATTTCCGTTCCCCTTGAAGTGATACTGAAGCTAAAAGGATCTATACCCGTATCAGGAATTAATTTATATCCCCAGAAATGCATAAACAAAATAAAGATCACTGCAATAGGAAGCCCTACTTTCGCAAGTTCAAAAAATCCCATTGAACCATATCCATTTTCTATTAATATCTGGTTCGCCGTTATATTGGGCGGCTTCCCGATCAGTGTGAGCATTCCTCCCGTTGAGCACGCTATGGAACAGGGCATTGCCAGCTTGCCAAGCCTGTAATTGCCGGGTTCTCTCTGGCACACGCCTATACACAGTGGGATCAGCACGCTGACCGTACCGATCGCGCTCATAAACGCCGACAGGAAAATCCCCAGCACTACCAGCGCTGTCATCACGTTCCGCTCACCTTTTACAAACTTCAGTACAAAGCCCCCAAGTATATCAGCAAATCCACAGGAAAGCATGGCTCCGCTGATGATCAGCATACCCATAGTGAGGATGACGGCAGAATTTGAAAAACCTGCCACCATCTCACCAGCATCGATCACGCCCGTTACATACAGAGCCGTACTTACCAGAAGCGCTGTCACCGCAGCGCTTACCCTGTTTGACAAAAACAGCAGAACAGCTCCTGCCAGAATCAGCATTACGATTAGCCTGGGATCCATACCCATCACCTCACATTATTACCTCGGTCTTTTTTCCTGAAAGAATTTTTGTCCATAGCCCAGCAGTTCTTCATTGATTATGGCGCTTCTCTCCGGATGTGCCTTGCAGGCCGCATATATAACCGTCCCCACTCCGGGCAGCATCTTATCCATAGTTTCCCTCATGTGGGAACGTATCTTTTCCTCTGTCGTGCTGTCCGTATCAAGCATCTGGCTGTCAGCCACACCGCCGATAAACGCCAGCTTTTTTCCAAACTCCTGCTTGCATTTGTATGGATCATTCACCACATGTACATTTTCCCAGGCATCCGCCCCCATGTCCGCTATTTCTTCCGCAATGGGAGCCAGCATACCGCAGCAATGATGCTCATAGATGACACCCTGGGAAGTCACATTATCGATCACCCGCTGCAGATGGGGCTTTATCAGCTCCCTCCATGTATCCGGCGACATAAACAGCCCCTGCCCTGAGCCGTAATCATCATGCATACACAACGCATCCGGCCTGTAGTATCTGATATAATGATTATGCAGCTTAATCTTATAATCTGCAATAGCGGAAAAGAAATCTTCGCATGCCTCCGGTTCCAGTTTCAGGCTGCACAGCAGCTCTACAATAGGGACCATAGAAAATGCTCTCTCCCAAAGGCCAAACCCGTCTTTGAGCATGATAAACTTATTCTCTCTGTCCACCTGTATGCCGTCCTCTTCAAACAATGTTTCCCAGTCCACGCTGTCAGGGTCTGGCAGATGCACATATTCCCTCCATCTGGTGATATCTTTGACTATATACTCTGATGCGTCCGGGTTATAAGCCCTCACCATAGGTTCATATACCCAGTTCTGTCCGAACCAGTCGCGCTCCTTGCTTCCCGGCCTGCGCCCTTCCATGAGCCGGCAGGTAAATCCCGGTTCAACAGTCGCTATATTTTGTATATCTGTTATCATAGGCAAAAATTGCGGTACCTCATGATGAAATACACGTATCATATTTTCTCTTATTGATATTGGCATATTCTCCTCCTGTCATTATCCTTCACTCTCCAGCCTGCCGCAGGCTATCCTGGACTGCCTGTACAGTTCTTTTGCATAGGCTCCCTGAATATACGGGGTAAAATATTTATTGATCACACAGGCCTTCCCCTGTTTAGTACAGAACTGCTCCACCGCCTTTCTGGCTGCCATCTTCTGGATCTCTGACGGTGCTTCCCTGTCATACATGTCAGGAACAATCCCAATAACGATCTTATCACCATACTTTTCAAACAGCTTCCGGGTGTCGTTAATATCAGCCATCGGCATCCAGACATCCCATCCCGCCGCTATAAAGTTTTCCGTCTGTACTTCATTTTTCCCGCAGCTGTGCAGTTCTGCCACCCTGCCTTTCGAATGGATATGGTCTGTAAGCTTTCTCATATAGGGAACGATCATTTCCCGGCCTGTCTGGAAGGAAAAAAATGGCCCGCTCTGTCCGCCCCAGTCATCATGCACTAAAAAGCCATCTACGTCAAAGGCATCACAGCATTTGTCCACTATCCTGCAGAATAAGTCCGAAGTCCTTTCAAACAGTCTTTTTACGGCTTCCTTCTGATCAGGGTCAATAAGTGCAACAGCTGCATTTTCAAATCCCATAAAAGAAATCAGCCTCTCAAAAAAACACCCATTCATGAATGGTATGTAGTTAAACAGACCATTTTCCAGCAGCTTTTTATTCCTTCTCCCGCAGCCCTCAAAATCCCAGGAATCAATATCCGGCCATATCAGTTTTTCCTCCCATTCATTGGCATCCTGCAGAAGGTGAGGCTCTGACGGGTCCTCCATCGACCCGCCTGCCACAGGAATATACGTCCATTTAACACCAAACATGTCTCTTCCGCCCTTTTCTGAGTCAGTCAGGCTGACTCCCTCTTCGTTGCAGAAGCCCCTGCATCTGTTGTCAGGTATGACATCCGGGAAAAAGCTGAAAGCCTCGGCACCTGTATTCAGCCACACCGGCTTTTTATCCAGGCATGCCCTTCTCCACGCTTCCTTCATTGATATAGGATATCTGTATACAGGAATGTGGGCTCCCAGTCTCGCATACACTTCAGATACGCCTGCTGTCTCCATTTCACTTTCATTAAATTCCACTGTCATACATCCCTCCTATAAAATCCTCCTGCCTGCACACATCAGTTCAGGCCATGACCATAGCTCCTATGATATACACAATGATAGAACTTAAGATCGGCAGGCTGGCACGCTTTATAATTGTATTGATGGGTACCCCGGACCCCTCACTGATAAGCGCTACATGGGCAGTCGCAGGTGTAAGTGCAATACACATCTGGACAGCATTGACTGAAAGGAGCAAAAATGCATTTACATTCAGATTTGCAGATGTGGCATATGCCGTATACACAGGACCAAGCACTGAATTGGCCACATAATCACTGGCAGATACAACGCCCACTATTATTGCCAGCACTGATGTGATAAGGATAAATACCCCTGCATTGCTGGCGCTCATATTCAGTACTGGCTCCAGGATCAGGTCTATCCCGCCAAGGGCTGTAATTCCGGCGCCAAACGTAGTGGCTCCGATAATAATACCCACAATTCTTCCCAGGGAATTCCCCAGGCTTGTAAAGAACAGATTTCCGTCATTCCATGCCTGTTTTCTGTCCTTTGATATAATCGTGATAAACAGAAATACAAAGAAAAATGACATAAATTCCACAGTCGCGATCTCAAGCTGCGGCAGCCCGGGAATATTTCCTCCAAATACGATAATAAGGACAATAGGGATAAGCGGCAGCAGCGCATACCATTTAGGTATTCCCAGGGACTCTATTGTCACGCCTGAGTAGACCCCTTCTCCTGTCTCTGCCTTTTCCTTTTTATCAAAATATTTAGAAGTGACCACAAAAATAAGGATTCCCACAACTACTGCCAGTATATCCCACATCCATTCTGTTTTCAGGAAGTAATCAGCCATATTGACTTCAATCCCCATGTAGGACGCAGCCGTAGGAATTTTCGGGTTTGCCGGTCCCCAGGAGTACATAGCTCCTGCAAAGATTGCCACCGCTCCCGTAGCCTTTGAGATACCGCAGGCCAGCATGACAGGATAAACTGTCCCTATCAGGATCGCCATACGTCCGGTCCCGTTAGGTATCGCGATGATAAGCGCAGCAGTCAGAAGGAATACCCCGCCGGAGAGGAGGTATTTATTTTTCATTTTCATGATCGGCCTGGAAACCAGGAGCGCAAACATCTTTGTGGCCTTCAGGTGATCCATAAATGCCACATATGTAAGGATCGACATGATCCTTATCCCCATCTTAGATATGGTAGATACTACAGCTGATGCCCTGAAGTATTCGAATATATCAAATACCAGGTTTCCGGTAGTCTCCTCGCCCAGCACCTGATAGCCATTCAGAAGCCCTCCGATAAAAATCGCCAGGAAACCAAACATGGTCAGTGTAATAGCCGGACTGAGTTTCTTATTCAGGGCGTAGATGACCCCCAGAAAAAGAACAAGCGTGAGAATGATTTTAACAATACCCACAAAAAATCCCCCTTTCGTGTTAAAACTTTAGTAATTATTTTTAAATGTATTATATCACCTGATCTAAGAAAAAGAAAGCATTTCTATAATTATTTTTGAATTTTTTAAATAAAATTCAAAAATAATTCAATATTATTCTTTATCTCCTATTGATTATTCCCACAGGATTGTGTAAAATGGGTACAGTAAAAGTTTACCAGCTATGATTTATCAGAGGCTGTATAGATTTTAAAGAATGGAATTAAAGAAAATGAAAAAAGGCCAGCAGACAAAAGAACTGCTGCTTGAAGCAGCAAAAGCAGAATTTCGGGAAGTGGGATATTTCAATGCAAGCGTCAATGGGATCACAAAACGGATTGGGGCACAGCCCTCCCTGCTTTCTTACCATTTCAAGAATATTAATAATATTATACAGGTAATCAACAGGGATTTTCATGCACGCATTTGGGAAGAGCTCCAGAGCCGGGATATAAAGGACCCTCTGACCTTCCTCTTTGCCTATGATATTCTGATCAATACCGCCACACACAGCACCCCCGAAAGCAGACGTTTTAAATGTGAATCATCTGCTTCCAATAAGGTTTCCATGTATGCTATCTTTTCCAGCTCTAATACCATGCCGGAAATAGATGACAGCTTTTATGATGAGATCCTGGAAAAACACAATATCACCTTCCCCAGGAGCATGATCTATAACCTCCGGCTGCAGGAATCCGCCGGCAGACGTGAATTATTTATACACTATTATGAAAAAGACACCTATAAAAAGCTTTCTGAGGATGAGTGGTACAGACTGTCTGTCACAATTTCATACTGTACTGTAACAACTTTATTCCGGTTTGCCGGTATAGCCAATGCCGTAATAGATAAGTGTTTTTACGAAGCATTTGATATCATACTGGATATAGACCCTGAAAAAGTAAGGCTGCTGTGATCCACAGCAGCCTTACTTTTTTGCAGCCTCCGTTATTCGCCAAGCCAGACTGGTTATTCGCAAAATTCTATTGAAGTTAATTTTCATAATGCTATACTGGTAAAGAAGAAATTACCACTATTTTATGCAGCACAGTACATGCAGTACTGCAGTCTGCCTGCTGCTAAAACCGATTGTAAGAGAAAGGAGCTGTATCAGACTCCGGAGGGCCAGTACAATTATTTGATGTTAGTGGATAATCAGGAAAAATCTGAAGCTATTAAGGCCTTACTCATTCAAAACGTCGACTTCGGCGGAATCACATTAACAGCAACTATCTTCGGCCCCACGGAAGACGATGTCAGACCGTCTGAAAAACCGGAATTAGAACTTTACGAGGATGCTTTTACAGGCAATCCCCTGTTTGAGCAGACAAAAGTCAGGTCGCTGGCAGGGATAAGCTTTGAATACTGCATCTTCAAAAAGACAGTCATTCAGTTCTGGAATGATGACCTTTCTGACTACTATGGAAATTACAATGGACTGCCAACGGATATTGCAAAAGATGTTCTGCGGGAAAGCACAGTTCAGTTCTCTGTCTCCATAAACTAAAAATTATTATCCCCCGTTTATCCGTACTGAAAAAACATCAGCCGGATAGACGGGGGATATTTCGTTACTGTTCACACGTCACCATCCCGCGAAGTATTTTCGTGCATATTTGCACGAAAATACCGAGGGTTGCAGCGCGAAACGGCGGTTTTTGCCGTTTCTGTGCATCGCGGAGCGTGTTACTGGTCACGGAGTGAACAGTAACGATATTTCTGTGCGCAGATACTGAACAACTGCCTGTACTTAGATCAAAAGCGCCAAGGTCCCCAGGACCACAAGCGACAGTCCCAGGATAGATTTTTTCTTCATTTCTTCTTTCAGCACGATCCCTGCAAAAACTACTGTTACAAGGATGCTCAGTTTATCTATGGGTACCACCACGCTGGCGTCGCCGTCCTGCAGCGCCCTGTAATAGCAGAGCCATGACAGCCCCGTGGTAAGTCCTGACAGCAGGATAAACAGCCAGGATCTGCGCCCGATCTTTCCGATGCCTTTCTGCTTTCCCAGCCCCAGCACAAGAAGCCACGCCATGATAAGCACTACTACTGTCCTGATAGCCGTACCCAGGTTAGATTCCACACCGCTGATCCCCACTTTGCCAAGGATGGCAGTCAGGCTGGCGAATATGGCAGATCCGGCTGCATAGAACAGCCATCCCCTGCCTGAACCTCCTGACCTTTGTCCTGGTGATACTTTGTCCTGTTCCCGGCGCTCAATCATGAGATAAGTGCCTCCGCCTATGCACGCCATTGCAGCTGCCTTCACGACAGTCAGACTCTCTCCAAGAAATATAAACGCCAGCAGCATGGTAAGTACTGTACTTGATTTATCGATCGGCACCACCTTATTCACATCACCGATCTGCAGCGCTTTGAAATAGCACAGCCAGGAAGCTCCCGTGGCCAGCCCTGAAAGGATGAGGAATACTAAAGTCTTCGCGCTGATATCCCCTATAGTGTTCTGGGATCCCACTAAGAAGACCATGATCCAGGCAAATATCACCACCACCACAGTACGCAGTGCCGTGACAAGGTAGGAATCTGTATCTTCAATCCCAAGCTTAGCAAGAATCGCTGTGATCCCGGCAAAAAAAGCTGATCCAAACGCAAATAAAACCCACATACTATGCCCGCCCTTCCTGCAGAAGTTCTCTCTGCCTCAATACTTTTCCGATCATTATAAAGTAACATGCCGATGTGATTATGGCACTAATAAAGTCCGTTAACGGTTCGGCATAAAAGATATTCTCTATGACAGAAAAGACAGGTATCAAAAATACGCCCGCCAGAAAGATGACCTTCCTCATCATAGAAAGAGGTATTGCCAGTTTCGCTATGCCCATGCCTGTAAAACCATCTACAAACGCATACTGGAAGGCCAGCGGCATAATACCCAGGGTATATATCTTAATAGCCTGTGAAGCAAAACTGATATATTCTTCATTCTTTGTAAATATCCGCACAAAATACCCGGAGCAGGTCTGGGCTGCAATGAACATGACCGTGGTAAAGGCCAGGCAGAGCAGAACGATATATTTTTCTGCTGACCGGACCCGTCCTGAGCGCCGCGCCCCATAGTTATACCCCAGAATCGTCTGTGTCCCTGAGGTAATGCCTCCAAGCGGCATGGTAACGATCAGCATAAAGCTCTGGACAATTGTGGAACACGTCACAAGCATATCTCCCCTGCCTGCTCCCCCGTATCCCTGAAGAGTGGCATTGAGAGCCAGCAGGATCACATTGTCCATTACAATAATAATAAAAGGAGTAAATCCCAGAAAAGCGATCTGCTTCATAACGCTCCAGGAATAGCCTTTAAAGGTAATGCGCACTGGTATCTTCTTTCCAAACAGCACTAAGAGCACATACACACATGACACAAACTGTGAGAATACAGTTGCGTATGCCGCCCCCTTCACCCCCATCCCAAATACAAAAATAAAGAGAGGGTCCAGAGCCAGATTCAGAACTGCCCCTATCACTACAGATGCCATAGCTGTCTTTGCATATCCCTGCGCTATGATAAACTGGTTCATGCCGATAGACAGCAGGGCAAATATGGTGCCCAGAAGATAGATCGTGAAATAATCATCCGCATATGTAAATGTGGCCGCACTTGCGCCAAAAGCCATGAGCAGCTTGTCCTTCACAAGAAATATAATTCCTGTCGTACCCACTGATATCACAGACAGCATGAGAAAGCTGTTTGCCAGTATCTGCCTGGCCCTTTCTATTTTCTGCTCTCCCAGCCTGATGCTCATAAGAGGCGAACCTCCCACTCCTATAAAAGAAGCAAATGCCGATATAAGAGCAATCAGCGGACCGCATACGCCCACTCCCGCAAGAGCCATTTCACCTGTTTCCGCAATATTTCCAATGTACATACGGTCTACCACGCTGTACAGGACATTAATAAATTGTGCCAGCATGGACGGTATTGCAAGGCTCAGCACCAGCTTCCTTACATCCTCCGTCCCCAGCCTGTTTTCTTTTTCCATATTTCTTTCCAAGTTCCCTTTGACTGTAATATTGTAACTCTTCTATCACCTGATGCGATTTTAAATGGATGCAGCCGCATGGCGCTTTTCTATCTGCTTCATCAGCTTTCCAAACCTCCATATGAACAGGCTGAAGGTGGTAAGCGCAGCCAGCATGTCTGCCACCGGCTCCGCCAGAAATACTGCAAAGACCTTATCTGAAAAAAAGTTAGGCAGGATATAGATCAGCGGTATCAGCAGAATGATCTTCCGCAGAAGCGCAAGGAAGAGGGATATCTTGGCCTCTCCCAGCGCGATAAAGGTCTGCTGGCATGAGAACTGCACGCCAAGTATAAAGCCTGCCCCCAGATAGATCCTGGCTGCCCACGCTGATATCTCCTTTAATTCCGGGCTGCTGGCAAATATAGATGGGAACAGCCACGGAAATGTCATATTCACAGCCCAGAACAAGACACAGTACCCTACGGACCATATAAACAGAAGCCTGAACGTCTTTTTCACCCTGTCAGGCTTCCCGGCGCCGTAGTTATAGCTGATGATCGGCTGCGCCCCCTGGGACAGGCCCTGGGTAGGCAGTGTGATGATCTGCATAACGCTGCTCATGATGGTCATAGCTCCTACTGCCAGATCACCTCCGTATTTCTGGAGCGATGTGTTAAATGCAATATTTAGAAGGCTCTCCGTACTTGTCATAATGAATGGTGACAACCCCAGCGCCAGCACAGGAAGAATAATCTTTGATTTAACCAGCATGTCCCGTTTCCTGATCCTGAGAATCGTCTTTTTGCCAGTCAGGAAATGAAGGACCCAGACAGCGGATACACCCTGGGAAATGATAGTAGCCAGAGCCGCTCCCTTCACCTGCATCCCAAATCCAAATATAAGGACAGGGTCCAGCACAATATTCACTACTGCGCCTATAAGAGTAGTCATCATACTGATCTTAGCAAAGCCCTGCGCTGAAATAAACGGATTCAGCCCAAGAGCCATCATGACAAATACAGTCCCGCACACATAAATGTTCATATAATCAAGAGAATACTGGATCGTATTATCACTGGCTCCGAATAAGAATAAAAGCTGCCTGCCAAATATCAAAAATACGGCTGTCAGCACTGCTGATAGTATCAGAAGAGTGGTAAAGCAGGCTCCAAGGATCTTTTCAGCGCCATCCTTTTCCTGCTTTCCCATCTTAATAGACACCTGAGGCGACCCTCCCATACCTATCAGGTTGCTGAACGCCGTTATCAGTATGATCACGGGAAAGCAGAGCCCGACGCCTGTCAGCGCCATGGGGCCTATATCCTCAATGTGCCCCAGATAGATCCTGTCCACTATATTGTAAAGCATATTCACCAGCTGCGCAGTGATCGCAGGAAGCGCCAGCTCTAAGAGCAGGCTTCCTACTTTCTTTGTACCTAAAAATTCATTCTTTTCCACTTTTGTCATCCTTCTGCAATTCCCGTCCTGCTGTCATAATTTGTATGATCTCCCTGTCTGTCTCTTTCATACCTTCCTTGCCCAGGCGCCCGATATTATTTATAGTATTCTCAATACCCTTTGAAATAACACCGTCACCTCCATAGAACTGCTGCCCATGAATATACATCTCATACCCCAGTATCCCGGCATCCACGGCTGCCGCTATCTTTGCGGCACAGGAAGGCTTGGCACCGTCGCACACGATCCCTGAGGTTATGGCAAGCGCATTTACGATCGTATGGGCCACTTCCCTGTAGCCGCCCCCCAGCAGCCAGGCGATTCCCGCCCCTGCTCCGGCTCCGGCGCTGACAGCTCCGCAGTAGGCGGAAAGTCTGCCGATATGGGACTTCTGATGGATAGTGCTCAGATTCGACACCAGCAGCGCCCTGTACAGTGTATCATCATCCACTCCATATTCCCTGGCATATTCTATCACAGGAAGTGATGCCGTCATCCCCTGGTTACCGCTCCCTGAATTAATGACCACAGGCAGTTCACAGCCATTCATCCTGGCATCCGAACCTGCAGCTGCCACAGCCTTGGCTCTGATATGTATGTTGTCACCATAAGCCTGGAGCAGAACGGAACCAATATTTGCTCCATAGTCCCCGCGGATGCCTTCCGCCGATATGGCAGTATTGCACTCTATCTGCCGCTTCAATACAGGCCTCACATCATCCAGATCCGCCTTTTCTGCAAACCTGCAGATATCCTCTATATTCAGCAGACCATAATCGGGGCAGTCCTCTTCCTTATCATTTTCTGCACAGCCTTCGGGATCCTTATTAAATAATATTTCCCCATTTCTCTCCTTGCGCACGATATTTGTATGTTCATTTACAATCCTGACACTGGCTGAATCCCCCTGACAGAAGACCTCCACTGTAATATCCAGGACAAAACCGTTATCAGCAGGCTCCACCCATATATCAGCCTCTTTTAGATATCCGGCAAGTTCCTCCTTTTCTTCCTGGCTCACGTCTGCTATCACTTCCAGCTGGCGGGCTGCATCTCCTGCGATGATACCCACTGCCGCCGCTGCTTCCAGCCCCTTCTGCCCGTTTGTATTCGGCACGATCACACTCTTTACATTTTTAATTATATTGCCGCTGGCCATGATGCGGACCTTCTCGGGCCTCTTCTGAAGCAGCTCTCTTGCACAGGCGGCGCAATACGCAACAGCTATCGGCTCCGTACATCCCATTGCCGGGATCAGCTCCCTGTCCAGTATTTCCACATACGTCTTATATTTTTTCAGATAATCCACAATTCCCAGCAGAGAATCACATTTAAGATAGAGAAGCTGCGATATCTCTTCATCCGGCTGGACAAGATCCGGCACCATGACAGCCTTCATTCCTGCTGCCGCTGCAGACCGTATACCATTCGGAGAATCCTCTACCGCCATTACCTCACAGGGCGGCAGCCCCAGGCTCTCGCAGGCCATTCTGTATATCTCCGGGTCCGGTTTGCTGTGCTCTACCATATCACCTGTCACTACCGCTTCAAAATAATCTGTGATCCCAGCTTCCTTCAGATGCCCCAGCACGCTTACCCTGCGCGAAGAACTGGCCAGGGCAATCCTTGTCCCGGCCTTTTTCAGATATTCCAGTATTTCATATACTCCGTCCTTTACAGGAAGTCCGTCCCTTGCTATTATCTCCCCAAAAGCTTTCGAGTTCAGCTGCCTGAACCTGTCATAATCAAAATCCTCTCCGTACTTCTCCTGGAAATACAGCTGCGTATCATTTCTGTTCAGTCCAATGCAATCTTTAAGCGATGCCTCAATATCCCCGGGAGCCTCCTCCATCAGGATGGCCGCCTCATTCCAGGCCTCCAGACAGATCCGCTCTGTGTCAAAGAGTACACCGTCCATATCGAATACTACTGCTTTTATCATTCTTCTTCTCCTCTGTTACAATATTCCAACTAATGGGTACATTTTAACATAAATATCCTGGAAAGGAAATGGGTGCTGCATATTTTAAGCAGAAAACTGTTACAGAAAACTGCTGCTGCCTGCAGAACAAACAGACCATCCGGCAGAGGTATAATCCTGCCGGATGGTCTGTTTGTTTAAATGTCTGTTCTAATGTTTCTATTAATATTTATCTATATAATTCTATCTTCTTCTCCTGCTTCCTGTTCCGCCCAGGATCCCTTCCACCGCCCCGTACAGGACACCTGCAACTACCCATATCATCCATGAGCTTCCCCAACGTCCGGTGATAAAGCTGTAGCCCAGATAGATACATGTAATGACTGGCCAATACACACTTGAGACCGCCTCAATCAGCCTGCTTTTCTCTTTTTTTTTATAATCATACTCATCCTCCTGCAGAAGCACCTTGTAACCGGTATTTCTTACACCTGCATAGATAATGAGCCAGACGCCGACACCAACAAGGAGAAGCAGCGCAGCCACGCACACCAGGATACTCATGGAAGCATCCGGCAGCACAAGGGCAACTACACATACAGGCACTACACTGAGGATACACAGCACCACACCAAGCACAAGGCAGACTGTGAAACTGGCTTTAAACTCCTCCTGCTGTTCCCTCACATATGATTCTGTCTGAAAATCCAGATAAAACTTTTCAGTTTTCAGGCATTCATATTTGTTCATCCTCAGTCCGCTGAAGATGAAAATACCCACAGCAGCGGCTATCAGCAGGAACAAGAACCCAAGCCCCACGGTAAGCAGCGGCCCTGAGGATATCCATGAGAGAAGATTGTTGATGTCATCATCCCCTATTCCCCCGAAAATAATAAGCAGTATGGGTGAACAAATGCACATAAGCACTCCCAGTCCTATCCTGATCCCAAATTTTCTCTGCTCCTCCATAAACTCTGTGGCAGCATCCATAGTCACATAAAAGCCTTCACTATTATATTCCCGTCCGCTCTCTCTGTCCTGGTCATATCTGTCATCATTTCCTCCGAATGCCTGCCGGTTCTGTCCGCGGTTTCCGGTGACATATGCATTAATACCCAGCTCAGCCGCCAGTTCTTCCAGATTTCCGAATTCTGAGATCACGATACCCACGGCCTCATTCTCAGTCTTCCCCTCCGCCTTAAGCTCATTGTACTTGTCTTCCATCATACTCAGAAGCTCTTCTTTTGCCTTTAATACCTCAGGCGTCCTTGGCAGCTGCATAAACATATTTTCCAGATATGTTTTAATTGTATCCATCTCTTCCTCCACTTCCCGCACAGCGGCCGGCAACGGCTCAATCCCTGCGTATAAATTTTTCCACTACTTCCTTTGTGAGTTCCCACTCCTCACACTTTTCCCTGTAGTACTTTCTCCCCTCCTGGGTTATCTCATAATAGGTGCGGCGCTTCCCGTTTGTCTCACTCCCATAAAAGGAGGCTATGCAGCCATTTTTCTCCAGCCTTGTGAATGCGGAATACAGGGTAGTCTCTTTTATTATGTATTTTTCATTCGACAGCTCTTTAATTCTCCTTGAAATCTCATATCCGTATGAAGGCCCATCCAGGAGCAGATACAGGATAATCGTATCATTATAACCACGAATTACGTCACTGCTTATCAATCCGCCGCCTCCTGTCTTCATTCTATTCCTACGCCTGTCGTACTATGTCTGTCGTAGTAATATAAAGATAGCACAATTACTACGACAGGTCAAGTAATATTTTATTAGTATTGCCGCAGTACAAAAAGGCCATTGCTTCAGCAGATACGCCTGCTTCACAATAGCCTTTATCTATTATCTATAACCGTTATCTAAATTACCTTCTTTTTTTTCAGCTGTTCTATTTCACCTGAGCTAAGTCCCAAAATCCCCTGGTACACTTCCAGATTGTTCTCCCCCAGCCCCGGCGACGGCTCATATTCAATATGGTTCCTGCTCATCCGCGGGGCAAATCCGGGAATCTTGACCTTGCCTCTTACGGGATGGTCGATTTCAACTATCATCCCTCTTTCCTGATACTGAGGATCATTTGTGATATCCGACGCATCAAGGAGGGCTCCCGCCGGAACATCTGCTTTACACAGGATATCCATAGCCTCCTGCTTCGTATGCAGCGCACACCATGCCTTTATGGCTTCATCACATTTTTCTTTATGACGGTATCTGCTCTGAGGTGTGGCCATATCTGGATCCTTCAGCAGATCTTCCCTTCCGATGGCCCGGCACAGGTTTGTCCAATGGCTGCTTCCCGGTGACCGGCTGCAGTAAATATGCACATAATCATTGCTTCCAAAAGGCCGGCAGGGATAAGTATCTGACGGGGCCACATCTTCCAGCGGCATTCCATTTCCCACCCGCCTGGGAGGTCTGCCAGTATTATAATAAGGTTCCCAGCTGGAGCGCGACAATCCGATCATAAAGTCCTGCATGGCAATGTCTATCCTCTGGCCGCCGCCCTCACGCTCTCTCTGTAAAAGCGCAGCTATGATGCTTAATCCCATCATGATCCCGGTTCCTGAATCTGCCACAGAAATACCTGCTTTAACCGGCATATCAGGCAGGCCTGTGGCAGCCACAAGACCTCCCGTGTGGGTCGCGATGGGATCAAACGCCGGATAATCTGCATACGGCCCGTCCTGTGCGAAACCTTTCAGGCTTGCATAGATAATTTCCGGATTTATTTCCCTGCATACATCATAAGAGAGCCCCAGCCTGTCCATGCTTCCCGGCCCCATATTTTCAATGATCACATCACATTTAATTAACAGCTTCTTCAGGAGCGCAAGGCCTTCAGGCGTCTTTGCATTGCATGTAACAGACTTCTTGTTCATATTCATGATAAGGAAGCCATATGTATCCGCATCCGGCTCTTCTACAGAATAACGTCCCTGCTCACCCTTCCCCGGCCTCTCCACTTTCAGTACTTCCGCTCCCAGCCAGGCCAGTGTCTCAGTACATACAGTCCCTGATTCAAATTGTGTCATATCTAATATACGGTATCCGCTTAATGGTCCTTTACACGCCATTTTCCACTCCCTCCTTTCCCAGATTGCCGTGAGTCTCAGAACAGGACGTATCCGGCCCGTCCTTTATGACCCGCTTTTCAATAAAGTCCTCAACCAGACATGTCATAGACCCCGCGTCCCATTTTCTCGCATCTACAGGGTCGGCTTTAAAAAGCAGCACCGGTATACCTGCGTCCTCCAGTGTCTTTTTTATAAAGTAGCTCCCTTCTACAGCCTGCATACAATTCTCCGGTACCATGTATACAACACCGTCTATATCATTTTGACGTGCCTGCTGAAGATACCACTGGCTGTTCCAGGGCGGCATATGGAGAAAGTCCTCCATTCCGATATATCTGGCTGCCAGAGCGCGCAAAGGGTCTTCCTCCACATGGTTGCGGATATATGCGTCCGCCCCCATTGCCAGATACATACTCCAGACAAACACTGCGCCATACTTTTTTTCAAACCGCTGGTAAAAGCTGAAATCATGCCAGATTCCACGCCCTATCCACATCAGGCGGTACCTTTCTCCAGGTACGGCGGCCTCCTTATTGTCTGCCAGCTCCTTAATCTCTTCATACAGGCCCCTGGCATGATCCGCCGCCCATCTTGTCCCTCTCTGCCACTGAGCCTGCATCACCGCATTTATGGTATCTACTACCGTCACCGGCACAGGATGCGAGGCAGCTATCAGATCCCGGATCTTCCTGTACCACCCCTCCTGTTCATTAATGAGGTTCATCACCCCGATGAGCCGGTTCTTATCAAACATCTTCCCCGTTTTCATCTCCAGAAAACGGATCAGTTCTTTAAGCTCCTCCACAGCCATATCCAGTCTGTCTTTATCGTAGAGTTCCTCCCAATTATCAGCAGCCATTTCATACCATCCGCCTGGTGTTTTGTCCGGCACGGTATTTTCCATTGCATAAAAATCTGCTCCATGCCGCCTGGCAAACAGTTCAAATATTTTCCCCTGACAGTCACATGTAAGACGTGTAATTGCCAGCGTTGGTGAGGGAAGGCCTCCCCACGGCCCCAGGGGCTTTCCCTCAGGATCCGTTTTATGGTCATCCGGGTCAAGGCTCTCAGCAAAAGCAGTTGCACAGTAACTGCACAAGTCATCCCGATAGCCTTCTTTCTTTAAAAGGCCATAATATTTAGGCGTCATGCGCTTAGCCCCGCAGATTGCCGCCCACCACTGGTTGACTACAAAAGGTATATCCATGGTGCGCAGAACCTCCATAGGCACATCTGCATTCAGATATGCAAAGTGCTCACCATCCTCCACTCTTTTTTTCAGCTTAAAAAACCATTCCTTTTGGTACGCCCCCGCAGCTGCAGTTGCCTTCAGTTTTTTTACAGCCTTTGATTTTGTTGCCCCCTGCCCGTTTACTTCCATTTTTCTGCCGCCTCCCGAATCCTCTCTTCCAACTCTTCATTCTTCCCGCATGGCCATTGCATTTTCGCAAAGCAGGCTGTCTTGATTCCCCTGGCCTCCAGGCTCTTTTTCTGTTCCGGATAATCCCAGCTGGCAGCTTCTTCATAGATATTGTTATAGAAAAAAACAGCCTGTGCGCCTGTCCTGTCGGCCTGCCTGTTTATAGCCTCCACTCTCTGGCTGACAAATGCTTTCTTACTGCTGAATTCACGCATCATATAACAGTCAGCTGCCCCGCGCACAGCCCCATATTCTGTCATAAAGTCCCTGTCATAGAAGCGGTCTCCCCAGTCATGGTCTTCTCCCACAATAACACAGCCGCAATTCTCCACCATATCATACAATTCTGTATCTTCCTGGACACTGCCTGTATAAAACACCCGTATCCCATCCAGTGACGGCCATTCCTCTGCTTCCTTCACAACTTCTTCCACCAGTTTCAGATGTTCTTCTCTCTCCATAAAAAATGCACTGCCAATGATCACAAGTGCTTCGCTTCCGCTGATATGTACCTCCCCACCGTGGCGCAGCCTCCCCATACGGCGCAGCGCTTCCCTGTCCCGGTTACACAGCTTTGCTGCCGTTTCCACCGCCTTTTCACTGAGAGGGGACCCGGACCACTTCTCTATGGTTTTCATAAACTTCTGCATTATAAACTCATTTCTCTCCTGATGCAGCCTGTTCCGTGTAAACAGCCAGTCAATAAAAGCCATTTCAGGCAGAGGCCTTTCAGGCTCCACACGGTGCAGCTCCCTCAGATACAGATACAGGCGTATAATTACATCTGTACTGTTGGAGACAGCCAGGGCGTCTATTTCCCGTGCATAAGTTCCGTCTGCAATTTTTTCAAATTTAGCACGCATCATGGGGTCAAAAGCATACTCCAAAAAACGCTCCGCCTCTGGCAGGCATTCTTTTGGGGCTGCATAAATACGGACAGGCAGCATACCGGCGGCTATAATATATTCATCAGGCACATCTGCTCCCAGTTCACCCACGACTTTTCTGCCCTGCATCCTCCATTTTTCAGATGCCGCTTCTCTATTGTCATAATATTCCTTCAATTTTCTAAATGCACTGCTGCTCAGGGCACACTTCCTGATTCCCATACTGCTCACACCCATTCTCTTTTTGCTATTAACCTTTATGCCTTCTTACTTAAAAACAACAGTATCTCATCCCTTACATCCTCTTTCCATTCAGGGTCATAGGCTACTCCATGATCTCCCGACTGATAAAAGATCGTCTTCGCATCCGGAACCGAGCAGGCTGAACGTAGCATAGCCCTCACAGATACGATCTCATCCTGCACACCTGCTATCATCAGCATCGGCACATGTATTGTCTTTAGCTTCTCTGCCAGATCGTCTTCTGTATCAATCCACGCAAAAGCAATCCTGGGACGGATACGCATTTCTTCAGGAGACATTTCCATCCATTCTTCTACCCGCTGCTCGTATCTCTTCTTTTCCGCTTCTATATCCTCCGGCGGGATCTTGCTCCAGTCCGGCTCCCAGGATCTGGCTATTTCCGCTTTCAGCTCTGGATCGTCAGCGGCCTGTATGGTCCGCTCCCGGGCAAAAGATGTCTGTTTATCATTCAGATCCCCGTTCAGGTAATGCGGCCCGCACACAATTGCCACAAATCCTTTTAACACCTCAGGATGGCGGTCTGCCAAATGCCAGCCCACGCCGCTTCCGTGTGACAGGCCCATATAAATATATTTTTCTGCTCCTATATATTTTCCAAATTCGTAGATATCGTCTGCCCAGATGTTATACCATTCCATTCCATAATCTGTTGTCACATGGGTAGATTTCCAGTGACCTCTCAAGGTGACCGTATAGAGATGGTATCCATAATCCGCCAGATAATATGGCCATTTTTTATTGTCAGGATGCTTAAAATCCCCTCCGGAAGCCGTGATCACCACCTTATCACCGCTCCCGAATTCATCATAGTACAAAGATACCCCATTTACATTTGCATATGGCATTAAAATCCCTCCCTTTCCTCTGCTATTATTTCATTATCATCCCATCTGTAGGACGCATTCAGCCCTGCCTTTTGTGTAATATCGTCCAGATATCTAAAAACATCTTCTGCCCCACTGCCCTTTTTTACAATTCTGGTAACACCATCCCGGCCGACAATTGCAGGCATACATCTGACCTCAGCTATTTTTTTATCCCTGATTATACATTTTGCCAAAATCGTATTTACAGCTTCAGGATGAAATGGATAAGTGGGATAATCCGGGTCCGGTACAAATCCAAAACGTTCTATCCTTTTTTCTGCCCATCCTTTCGGATCAAAAACATCATTCTTTTTTGCAGCTTTCCCAAATTCATAGTCCGGCCCCAGGGACGGCACCCAGGCAACTCCATTACCCAGACCGTGGAATATTGCTTTACCTTTGTAAAATTCTATCCCGTGCAGAATGTGGGCATGTGAACTTAAGATCAGGTCAGCGCCCGCATCTATTGCCGCATGAGATACAACTGCCTCGTAGTCAGCCAGCTGCACCGGTTTGTGTACAATACCCTTATGAAAGTATACAATAACCAGATCACATTCCTTTTTTAGCCCACTGACATCAGCTTTCATCCATTCCAGGGATTCCAGGTCAGGAAATGTATATATCTTTTCCGGAGGCCCGCCCGGATTGGCCACATCTCCCAGCTCATATTTTGTAATAATCTTTACGTAAGCGCATCCCGCCTTGTCCTCCCCGGCATATGTCACTTTAGGCCCTGTGCAGTTATAATTCAGCACTCCTATCCTGCATCCGTTTTTTTCAATAAGGGCAGGCTTCCTGGCTTCCTGCAGATTATTACCAGCGCCGGCATGTAGCAGCCCATTAGCATCCAGCCATCCGAGCGTATCTTCAATCCCCTCCTCTTTGGCGTCGTACAGGTGATTGCCCGCCAAAGTCAATATATCCATGCAGTCTGCCAGCGGCTCCAGCCGCCAGGGCTCCCTGTACAGTCCCTCCATCACTTCACACCGTGTGGTGTAGGGTACTTCCAGCTGCCCGATCCGGATGTCTGCCTCCTTTAATGCAGGCCTTACCCCCTCCATAAATTTAGGGGAATCCTCTCCCAGGATAATATCGCCAAGAGCCAGCAATACAAATTCATTTTTGTTTTCCATTTCATAAAATCCCCCTCTAGGTTATTTGAAAACATGCCGTTCCATGCTTTTTTCCATCCCAGACAAGCTCTGGTTTTTCTTTTCTGCACCGTTCATCTGAGAGTTCACATCTGTCACAAAAGCAGCAGCCTGCCGGCCTTTTCATTACGCTTGGCACTTCTCCCGGCAGCATCCTGCGTTCTCTCTCCTGTTCAATGGCCGGATCCGGTATGGGCACTGCATTCAGCAGGGCTTTTGTATACGGATGCCTGGCTTTTGCATACAATTCTTCACTGTCTGAAATCTCCACTATATTGCCAAGATACATCACAGCTACCCTGTGGCTGATATGCTTTACGACAGACAGGTCATGGGCTATAAATAAAAAAGTTAATTTCAGCCTCTGCTGAAGATCCTCCAGCAAATTTATGATCTGCGCCTGAATGGACACATCCAATGCGGAAACCGGCTCATCACAGATAATAATGTCGGGAGCTGCTGCCAAAGCTCTTGCAATCCCCACCCTCTGCCGCTGTCCGCCCGAAAATTCATGGGCAACGCGGTTTTTCATAGACGGCTCCAAACCCACCAGACAAAACAGCTCATCTACCCTCCTGTCATATTCCGCACGGTCTTTAACAAGTTTATGTATCAGCAAGGGTTCTCCCACTAATTCTTCCACAGGTTTTCTGGGATCCAGAGAACTGAATGGATCCTGAAAGATCATCTGGATATTCTTCCTCTGGCTGCGGAACTCCTTTTCCCGCAGCGGCAGGATATCCCGCCCATTAAGCAGTACACGTCCTGAAGTCCCTTCCAGAAGTTTCAGTATGGCCTTGGCTGTTGTAGTCTTTCCGCATCCGGATTCTCCTACAAGGCCCAGTGTCTCTCCCTTGCGTATACTAAAGGAGATACCGTCTATAATTGTCAGTTCCCCGGCCTTTCGGTTTAAGATACCTTTCCGCAGAGGATAAGTTACACGCAGATCTTTTACTTCTAATACATTTTCCCCGAACTCCTCCGTCTCTTTTCTTTCGTCCTCTGCGCCTTCCTTTTCCTGCTCTTTTAACTCCTCATAGGACCAGATACAAGCTGAACGCTGGCCCCCTCCGATCTCCCTGAGCGCCTGCTCTTCACAGCACTTTTCACTTGAATACCTGCATCTGTTTCTGAACTGGCAGCCAGTAAGACGTTTTCCCGGGCTTGGCCCTATCCCGTCTATGGGAACCAGGCGCCGGTTTTGGTCATCCAGCCGGGGGACAGCCTGCAGAAGTCCCTTTGTATAAGGATGGGCAGTATGTCCAAAAATCTTTTCTGCCGGCCCCTCCTCTACAATTTTTCCTGCATACATCACATATATACGCTGGGCATATCTAGCCACTATCCCCAGATTATGAGTGATCAGGATCAATGCCGTATTATTCTTAGCCGCCAGCGAGGTAAGCAGGTCCAGTATCTGTGCCTGAGTAGTCACATCCAGGGCTGTCGTAGGCTCATCTGCCACTATGACTTTTGGGCTTGCCGCCAGAGCAATGGCAATCATGATCCTCTGGCGCATCCCGCCTGAAAACTGGTATGGAAAGTCATTCAGCCTTGCTGCGGCATCCGGGATCCCTACCTGGCCCAGCAGCTCCAATGCCCGCTCCCTTGCCTTTTCCCTGCTGCATTTTAAATGTAGGATGACAGATTCCATAATCTGCACCCCTATTGTCTTGACCGGGTTTAAAGAGGTCATTGGCTCCTGAAATATCATTCCAACCTCCCCGCCTCTCACAGCGCGCATCTGTGGGCTGTCAGCCTTATACTGCATGATGTTTACCCCTTCCAGCCATACCTCACCGCCCTCAATCACTGCCGGAGGGACAGGCAGCAGCTGCAGCGCCGCCAGCTGGGTCACAGATTTCCCCGAGCCGCTTTCTCCAACAAAACAAACTACCTCCCCCGGCTCTGCATAGTAGGAGACATCATCTACCGCAATGGATTTTTGTATATCGCCCGTAAAAGAAACCCGCAGATTCTTTACTTCTAAAAAGTGTTCCATATTCCCCTCCTATAAGCTCCCGCGCAGTCTCGGGTCAAGCACATCCCGCAGTCCGTCCCCAAGTACATTAAAGCCATAGACCAGCAGGCATACACATATTCCCGGGGCTATTCCATATACAGGATTTAAAAGCAGCTTCGAACAACCGGCACTGACCATTGCTCCCCAGGAAGCCGTCGGCGGATTAATTCCCATTCCTAAAAAACTCAGAGATGATTCTGCCAGGATCGTCATACCAATATTGGAAGTCAGCAGTACCAGAATAGGTGAGAAACAGTTCGGCAGTATGTGTGAGATCAAAATCCTGCTGTTCCTGGCCCCGGCAACGCGCTCTGCTGTTATGTAATCCTGATTCTTCACTGACAAAACCTGGGCGCTCATCATTCTGGTATAAGTTGGAATCGTGGAAATACCCAGGATTATCATCAGGCTTCCGATACTGTGCCCGAAAACAAGTCCCAGTGCCAATGCCAGCATCAGTGAAGGAAGTGACATAAGTACATCTATGAACCTGGATATGACAGTATTGAGCAGCCCTCCATAATAAGCTGATACTAAGCCCAAAGTAACTCCGGCCACAGCTGAGATCAGTACCGATACAACGCCTATGATCAGTGAGGTTCTGGCCCCGTAGAATATTCTTGTCAGTACATCCCGTCCTGCCTCATCAGTGCCCAGCCAGTGGGAGGCTGACGGTTTCTGAAGAATTGCTGTCAGATCCTGCTTATTAGGTTCATACGGTGTCAGCAGCGGAGCAAATATGGCAGTCAGTATAAAGAACAGGACCAGTATTGCAGCCAGCATTACCAATTTTCTTTTAAACAGCCTCCTGAAAAACAAATGTATTTTTGTCTTTGTTTCTTTATCCATCCCTATGTTCTCCTTACTCCACTCTGATCCTGGCATCCAGGATACCATACAGGATATCCACCAGCAGGTTTGACATCACTACTACAATTGAGATAATCATAATACAGGACTGTACTACTGCGATATCCTTACTCAGGATACTGTTGATCAGCAGAGAGCCCATTCCAGCAATACCAAAAACCTGCTCTATTGACACTGCCCCTGCAACCACATTCCTGAAACTCATCCCTGTCAGCGTGACCACGGGCAGAACTGCGTTCCGGAATGCATGGCGCCATATTACCTGAGATTCTTTCAGCCCTTTAGACCGTGCAGTCCTGATATAATCCTGCCGTACAACATCAAGCATACCAGAGCGCATCTGCCTGGTGGTTCCGCCGATCCCTCCCACGCTGAGTGCTATGAGCGGCAGGATGCTCTGCTGTATGCTAAGTCCCAGATCCTCAGACGGCATTGTAAATCCATGAGTTGGAAGCCAGCCCAGCTTCAGGGAGAAGATATACATCCCCAGAACAGCCAGCCAGAAAGCCGGCATTACCGCACCGAAATTAGCACAGGTGATGATAACAGAATCTGCTGCCTTTCCCCGTTTAGTACCGCAGATTACACCGAACAGTATGCCTGCCAGCGTGCTTATGATAATAGACCATACTCCTAGGTACATGGTTACGGGAAGTCTGACCGCAATAATCTGTCGCACCGGCTCTGAATACTTAAATGAATTTCCCCATTCCCCTGTCACAAAATCAAACAGCCATCTCACATAACGCAGAAGCAGCGGATCCCCCAGATGCATCTTCGCATATGCAATATCATACTGTTCCCTCGTAATATCTCCGCCCAGCATTGCATATACCGGATCCCCCGGCATCATATAAAGGAGCAGATATGTAAAAAGAGAAACCAGCAGCAGTACAATTGCCGCCTGCCCGAAACGCTTCGCGATATATCTTCCCATAACCTTTACCTCTCTTTTGGCTTACTTGTCCAGCCAGCACGCTTCCGGTGTCCAGGCAATCATATGCTTCCTTAAAATTCCTGTATCATGCACATAATCCTTTTCATACTGTACCCCCGAGCCAATACCGATCGGGGCGATCATACAGTATTCATCGATTATCATTTTCGCCATTTCTTTGCAGTATTTTGCCCTGTCTTCCTGGGTCTTTGCAGCTTTGGCATTGCTGATCACCTCCGCCAGATCTTCAGGATGCAAAAATCCGCCTACATACCTGACACCTTCATCTGTAAATGACCTGCCATATATAGAAGCAATTTCCACATCCGCCCTTCCTGCTGACAGGATAATTCCATCCCAGTTTCCATTGATGCCTGACATTTCATCAGACCTGGACTGATCAATAATCTGAATATCCAGTTCAATTCCCGCTTCGCTTAAATACTGCTGAAGCATGGTTGCCTGTGTTGTATTAGGCTCAACAGTATAACAGTTAATCTTCACTCCGTCTTTATAACCGGCTTCTTTCAACAGCTCTTTTGCTTTTTCAGTATCATACGGATATCCTGCAACATCATCATTGTAAGACCATGTCCCCGGTACGGCCCACTGGTTCACATAATACATGCTTCCGTTTCCGCTGGCCTGACACAGAGTCTCCCAGTCAACTGCATGGCAGAATGCCTGGCGGACCTTTAAATCCTTGCATGGGGACTTCTCATCTGTACAGCCAAACGCAACAATTGAAATAGTAGCGCCTCCTGTCAGCCCATCCTCTGCCTTTGACTCTTCCCCTGTTGCCTTCATGATACTGACAGAATCTCCAAAAATCATGCCAAGTGCATCCAGTTCGCCAGCCTGATAAGCTGTTGTTAAAGTATTGGCATCTGCAATAAATTCAAATTCTATACCATCCAGATATGGCTGTCCTTCAATCCAGTAGTCTTTATTTGCCTCAAATGAAATACTTACATCCTTTTTCCACTCTTTAAACTTAAATGGCCCTGTACCCACCGGATTGACATTTGCCTTATCTTCCCCATTTTCTTTTGCATAAGCAGGAGAATACATAAAACCAGCAAGCCAAAGGGCGTTGTCCGGGATCGTGTTATCCCACTGGGCAAGGTGGGCCACTACAGTATTATCATCCGGGCATTCAATTGATTTAATAGCCCCGATTTCTGTGCGCCCCTGAGCAGTAAATGCCTCCCAGTTCCACTTCACTGCCTCTGCATTAAAATCTGTACCGTCATGGAACTTTATACCCTCTTTCAGTTTTACTGTCAGGGTCAGGGCATCTGCATCTGCTTCAAAAGATTCACAAAGCCACGGATCCAGTTCCCCTTCCTTCGTATATCTGCACAGCGGCTCTACGGCAGGCTGCATGACAATTAATTCATTGGAACTTCCTGGCTTGCCGGGATATCCCAGGTTCACTATCTCGGCGGGTGTTCCAATTTTCAGGATACCGCCTGTTTTTATTTGCGCACTGTCTCCGCTGTCCTTGCCAGCCGGGTCTTCCGCTTTTACATCTGATTTGGCCGCTTCCGATTCCTTGTCTGTGTTAGCCGCTTCCGTTTCACTTACACCATCAGTTTCATTCTTGGTATCTTTCTCCGCTTCTGTCCCTTCAGCTTTGGATTCTTCCGCCTCTGTCTTCTCTGCTTCTGTTTTCTCCGCTTCTGTTTTCTCTGCCTCTGTCTTCTTTTCTTTGGAATCCTCCTCCGCCTCTGTGGCCTTCTGCTGCCCAGTTTCTTCTGACTTCTGGCCTCCGCAGGCAGTCAGCGTTCCCAGCATTACAACAGACATCAGAACTGCCAATACCTTCTTTTTCATTTGTGATCCTCCCTTCAACACTTTTGCTAAATCCATTTAGCAATTACCTGTAATTTATGCTAAATGAATTTCTGTCAATTAAATCCATTTAGCACATTTTCATAATAGCATATTGCCTGTTAATAGTAAAGTCAATTCTGTTTTGTCCGTCATTTTCTGCATAATTAATATTTTGCATCACTCTTTTTTGTGCACTTTTCCTTTTTCCTGCATCCACTCGTCAAATGCCTCTGGCTTTGGACAGCTCGCTCCAAAAAAAACTCTGGACGGACACAAAACCCGTGTAGTTTTAATAATCCCGCCGCTCAAAAGGCTCCCGATCAGCTGCCAGGTCTTCTCAGCCAATTCATCCATCGGAAAACTTATCAGTGTCAGCCTGCTCTCTTCCGCATTTTCATTACTGTTGTGCCCATAGGCGATGACCGCTATATCCTCCGGCACCCTGATGCCATGCTTCTTAAACGTATGTACTGCCCCACGGGCACTGTCATCGTTCTGTACAAATATTCCCTCAGGGGCCTGTCCCGCCGCGAGAATCTCTTCTGCTATCTGGCTTCCGACTTGGTATCTTTCTACAGGGTCCTTACTTTTTTTCTTACTTATGTTCCGGTCCAGGTCAACTATGATCTCCATTGAATTCTTTCTGCACTGCTCTTTAAACCCTTTAACCCTTTCAGAAAAAGAAATTGAAGAGTACGCATTTCTCAAAATGCCTACCCGCTTCATACCAAGCATATGAAAAATCTCACCGGCAACTTTTCCATTTGTGTAATTATCAACATCCACAGAATGATACTTTCTCGCGCTTCTGTAAATTGTAATAACCGGCACCTGAATATCAAGCTGTCTCAGATAGCGTATATCCTTCTCCTCTGCTACCGGTATAATAATCCCATGGACAAAGTTTCCTTTCAGTATCTTCTCCATTTTATCCAGATGATCATTTTCAAATGGATAAATCGTCACACTCATATCCGGTACGATTCCTTCATTCATCATCTCATTCAATTTGCTTATCATTGAATTCAAAAAAATAGGGTGCTGAGTGGGTGACCAGAACAGAGCTATCTCCGGTATATTTTTTATATCCTTAGAAATCAGCTTCCTCGCATGTACATTCGGAACATATCCCTGTTCCTTTGCAATCTGCTTAACTTTTTCCTGGGTCTTCTTAGATATCCTTAAGTCATCTCCTCTGTTGTTCAAAATCAACGATACCGTAGAATAGGAAACTCCTGCTAATTTTGCAATATCATAAATACTTGCCATAAATTTCCTTTCTATGCATATATGCAGTTAATCTTAATAATGGGATATTTATCCATATACATTTTAACATGAATATTAGTCCCAGACAATAATTTAAACTGGAACCGATTTGTCACTAACTTAACATAGAAAAACCACCCCGGAACTTTGGCAGGTATCAGGGTGGTATTTCTTAAGCCTGTTTTTAAAATCTCAACTTTTTCAGATACCCAAAGAGCAAAACTGACAAAACAGCTTCGGCGGCAGTGAATATGGCGCCAACCACTACCGGATCGAGATTCTTAAATACTACGAGTATGATGATTGGGATGCCTCCGTTTATCATTCCGCCAAATATCCCGGCCATAGAACTCATGCTCTGCTTGATCACAGATATTTCATTCGTCCATTCATAATTTGGCATCTTAATATTTACAAACATGCCAAATATGGAAGTGAAGGTCCCGTATACAAGAGGGGTCACAAATATCAGCACCACTCCAGGCAGGCTCTGCGGAAAGCAGATTGCCAGACAGGCGGAGCTTATTAACATGGCCGGCAGTATTAGGGTCAGATTCATGAGGATCTTACTTTTATATACAAGTTCAGGTGATACGGGCAGGGACTTTAATATTCCGATGCTCTTCCCCTCCAGAGACAGGGATACACTCGTTGTACATGACATGCATCCCAGCATACTCACCACAAAAGGCAGCACGCCTCCTATCACATCCTGTATACCCGGCATGTTTAGTATAGTACCTATCTGATCCCTGCCTACAAACAGGCAGGCAATGCTGAATACAACAGCAAGTATTATTCCCATCCCCATATTCAGAATATATGGAGTAGATGAAAAGAACCTTTTCATTTCCTTTTTCCACAGGGCTTTCAGTGGGCTGCCTGCCGAAAGGCTCGTCATCTTATAATCAGATCTTGTATGATAAGTCATAAGCCCTGTATTCATTTTCTTGTAGCGCAGGGAGAGTACCTTTACAAACAAGTAATACCAGCCTGCTGAGATCACAAGATAGATCAGGAATGATACCATGTCCAGCTTCACAACTGCCTTATGGAAGAGGGACGCAAGAGGATATATTCTGTTAATCTGTACCAGCATAAATTCTCCCACTGACTTAATTGCTGAGATATCTATACTCTCATCAGATACTCCTCCAAGGCTGAATGACCCCAGTACCACTGCTATCATTGCAGCCAGCGAAACAACTGTGGTCAGTATATTTGCATATTTGAACCTGGATGTAAAAAGGATGATCAGCGCCCCCAGCAGGGTAGCGATCGTTGTGGGTACAAGCGGCGCTGCCAGCAATCCTGCTATCCACACAGGGTAGAATAAAAATCCCGGGCCCTGCCACACTATATAGGAGATTCCCATAGGTACCATGACTAAAGCTGTAAATATCAGGTTCAGCACATACATGGTGAGGAACCTGCTGGCGATCACTGTACTTGTCTTTACAGGAAGCGCCATCAGTATATCATAATCCTTGTATGCGAAGAGGACGCCATTTGCCTTTATAGCCGTGAAAAAAAGAGTAACAATACTTGTAATTGCCAGTGCATATGAGGGAATTACCTCAGCCATACCCATGCTGCCCAGGCCATACCCTATCATATAGCTGTAGATCGCCAGAATAACACCCAGAATCCCCATGGATACCATCACCATAACCTGGCTCTTCGCTTTACTCTTTACATTCACCTGGTTAAAGAACTGAACTTTAAACAGCAGGAAACATTTACTTTTCATGGTCGATCACCTCCATAAAGAGGCTCTCAAGTGACTCGTCTCCGATCAGTTTTTCCATTTCCCCTTCCACTACCAGCCTGCCGCCTTTTATGATAGCAATCTTATTACAGAGCTTCTCTGCCACATCCAGCACATGGGTGGAAAAAAAGATAGCGCTGCCACGCTCACAAAGTTCATGCATCGTCTGCTTTAACAGGATGCTGGCTTTAGGATCCAGGCCCACAAACGGCTCATCCAGGATCAGCAGTTTTGGCTCATGCATCAGGGCTGATATAATTGCAATTTTCTGTTTCATACCATGGGAATACGAAGAGATCGCATCACCGAAAGCACTTGTAATCTCAAATTCATCACCATACTTTTTGATCCGCTCTTCTCTTTCTCTCACAGGTACCTCAAAGATATCCCCGATAAAATTCAGGTACTGGATACCAGTCAGATGTTCATACAGATCCGGATTATCCGGTATATAAGCCATCACTTTCTTGCATTCTACAGGCTGGCTGCGGATGCTTTTATTATCAATAAAGATCTCACCCTCTTCAAAGTCCAGTACACCCGCAATTGCCTTGATAGTTGTGCTCTTACCTGCCCCGTTGTGTCCGATGAATCCAAAGATATCTCCTGCTTCCACTTTCAGGTTCAGGTCCTCCACCGCTTTCTTGCTTCCTTTATATGTCTTAGAAAAATTTTTTATTTCCAGCATAGCCCTTTTCCTCCTCTTTCCTGTTTCTGCTGCCAGTATAATCTGATGTATGCCTGCTTTCAAGCCCTGCTGCGCAAAGTAAAGTTTTTTATTCTCAAGTTACAGCTTTTAAAAGCGCCTGTTTCTATTCCTCATCAAGTATTATCTCATAGACCAGCCTGGCCACATCCAGCATCTCTGAGATCTCTGTAAATTCCTGGCAGGAATGTACCTGGTGCATTGCCGAGGCCAGTACCAGGCCAGTCACCCCATGGCATGACAGATTATTCTGGTCGCTCCCTCCAAACGTCCTCACCATCTGCGGCTGTATCCCCAGCTTTTCACATGCCCGTCTAAAACGCTTTACAACAGGATGCCCGTGGGGTGTCTCAAACGCCGTCAGGGGCATCTGGTACTGAAAGGATATGCTTCCTCCCTCTGCTTTCGCCTCTTCTTTAAAAATCTCCTTGATCCTCTCTGTCTCTCCCAGAACAGCCTCATGGGAAAATCCCCGCACCTCCCCTGTAACTATACAGCTGTCCGGAATCACGTTCGTTGCCGTGCCTCCAGATATGCTTCCAATATTTACCGTCATGGCTTCACTGACACGGCCTATGTCTATCCTGTTAACTGCCCTTGCCGCGATAGCCACAGCATGTATTCCCTTTTCCGGGGCAAATCCCGCATGTGCTGACCGCCCGGATATCTTTGCTGCAAAAGAAGCCAGAGATGGAGCCTGCCAGGCCGCTGTCCCTATCTGGCCGCTCAGGTCCAGGGTGTATGACTCTTTTGCAGAGATCTTCTCAAATTCAAAGATCCCGCTTCCCAGAAGATGAAGTTCTTCACCAACACTGATCAGAAGCTCCACATCCCGGTGCTCCGCTCCTTCCTCCACTATGGTGCGCAGAGCCTCCAGGACAGACGCCATGCCTGCCATATCATCTGCCCCCAGCACAGTGTCCCCGTTGCTGGTAATGCGGCCGTCTTCATGGATCACAGCCTGCTTCCCCTCTGCCGGAAAAACTGTGTCCATATGGAGGGAAAACAAAAGCGGACTGCTCTTTTTTGTCCCTTTCAATACTGCATACAGATTTCCGCTGTCACCTCCAAGGGCATCTCCTGCCCCATCTTCTTCAACCTCAAATCCCAGCTCTTCCAATTCAGCCTTCAGATAATCTGCCATGCGCCGCTCTTTTAAAGATGGCGCATCAATAGAAACCAGTCTGCAAAACTGTTTCAATAGCCTGTCCTGATCCATATACTCCCTCCATCATCTATATCTGCCATTACAATCAATCTTATGTTTTCTGGAAAAATCCCATCGTATCCAGGGATTTTAAACGGATTTTTGCATGTAACTGTGAAGTTATTGAACAGTTACATAACTTTTTGAATATTATTCTATCATTATTTCAGATATTATCCAATCTATTTTTTCAGACTGCTGCCAAATATACGCAACAGGCTGATATCCAGTAGCATTTACAGATCAAAAGTGTTACAATACTACCAAAAACACAAACTTAAAAAGAGGGACTTATGAAAAAGAATGTAAATCTCCTGGAAGGGCCTATCTTCCCTTCCCTGACAAAACTCGCCCTGCCTATCATGGCTACTTCGCTTGTGCAGATGGCTTATAACATGACTGATATGATCTGGATAGGCCGTATCAGCAGCAATGCCGTGGCTGCTGTGGGCGCGGCAGGAATGTACATGTGGCTTGCCAACGGACTGGCGGCGCTGGCCAAAATGGGCGCACAGGTAAAAGTAGCCCACGCCATCGGCGGGTCTGATCATGACCGGGCCGTCAGCTTTGCCCAGAATTCCCTGCAGCTTGGGATCTTCTTCGGAATCGTATACGGCCTGGCCTCTATATTGCTGGCTGGTCCGCTTATTGGCTTTTTTAACCTGAACAGTCCGGAAGTAATAGCTGATGCCAAAATATATCTTGCAATTACCTGCGGCACTGTGATCTTTTCCTTTCTATCACAGATACTTACAGGAATTTTTACTGCCATGGGGAACAGCCAGACTACATTTACCGCCACTGCGATCGGACTTGTCATAAATATCATCCTGGACCCTGTCCTAATCTTCGGTGTTGGGCCGATACCTGAAATGGGCGTTATGGGCGCTGCCATCGCAACTGTATTTGCACAACTGGTGGTAGCGGGCATCTTCTTTTTCCATGCAGCCAGGGATACGTACCTGCTGAAAAGGGTGAGGATATTTGCAAAGCCCGACGGACGTTCTCTCAGAGAGATCATAAAAATCGGCCTGCCCACATGTATCCAGAGTCTGATCATGACCAGTATCTCCATGATAATAGCAAGACTTATTGCAGGCTTCGGGGATTCTGCCGTAGCTGTTCAGAAGGTTGGCTCCCAGATCGAATCTATCTCATGGATGACTGCAGACGGGTTCGCCGCTGCCGTCAACTCATTTGTAGCCCAGAATTTCGGTGCAGGCAATAAGCCCCGTGTCCGCAAAGGCTACTCCTGTTCCATGAAGGTAGTCCTTGTCTGGGGCATTTTCTGTACCTTGCTGCTCATCCTCTGTCCCGGACCGATCTTTAAGATATTCATCCCGGAGGACGGCCTTCTGCCCCTGGGGATTGATTACCTGCAGATCCTGGGAGTTTCCCAGCTCTTTATGTGCATCGAGATCACCACTGCCGGGGCGTTCTCAGGCCTTGGACGGACAGTTCCTCCATCCATAGTGAGCGTGATCCTCACAGGGGCACGCATCCCTATGGCTCTCGCCCTCTCCGCTACGCCTCTGGGGCTGAACGGAGTCTGGTGGAGTATTACTATATCCAGCATATTTAAAGGGCTTGTACTTCTCTTCTGGTATATCAGGTATTCCAGGAAGAATCTGGCCTGAATCCTTCCATCATACACGGAAACAGCGAGGGACACGGAATTTATCTTCCGTGTCCCTGTTGTTTCCCTATCAATATCCGAAGACCCCATCCAGTGATTCATCATTTTCTACCCAGTCCATCACCCGGACAGTCCTGTAGTGATCCTTATCGTCCCTGACGTAGACTGTCTCTATGCCTGCATTTATAATCATTTTCTTGCACATTGAGCAGCTGTTGGAATTTTTTACGTAATCTCCTGACTGTGTCTCAACACCGGCCAGATACATGGAACTGCCCAGCATCTTGTCCCTTGGGGCGCTGATTATGGCATTCGCCTCCGCATGGACACTCCGGCACAGCTCATAGCGCTCGCCTCTTGGAATATTTAACTTGCTCCTGATACATTCTCCTAAATCAGTACAGTTTTTCCTGCCCCTGGGCGCTCCCACATATCCTGTTGATATCACCTCATCGTTCTTTACGATTACAGCCCCATATCTTCTTCTCAGACATGTTCCTCTCTGGGACACCACCTCTGCCAGATCCAGATAGTAATTTACCTTATCGCGTCTTTCCATTCTATGACCGCCTTTCCTCATTTGATTTTATGTAACTGTACAGACTGCTGGACAGCTGCTTTTTTCGTCACTGTTTCCTTTTCAGTTCTCTTTTTTTCTTGTACATATCTTCATCAGCCCGTTTGAGCAGTATTTCCATATCACGCGGCTCTTTTCCTGTAAACTCCTGTCCGGCTGCGCCAAATGCTATGGACAGCTTTATCTCTTCCCGTTCATTATAATGCTTGATAGCCTGTGCAAAACATCTTCTGAGCTTTTCCTCATCAACAGCTTTATCCTTAACGATCACTGTGAACTCGTCTCCGCCTATCCTGTAGCAGTCACCCAGGCCTCCAAAGACATCTTTAATACAATCAGCCGCACCTGTGATAATCTTATCCCCTGCCAGATGCCCGAGAGTATCATTCACTGTTTTAAGTCCGTTCAGGTCAAACAGAAGGACAGCTATCCTCCTGTATCTGCTTCCTGATCCCTTTATATCTTCTATCTCTCTCTCAAAGGCAGTCCTGTTCTTAGTCTTTGTCATCATATCCATATATGCAAGAGATTTATAGAAATCCGTCTTCAGCCTCTCTTCCTCTGCATCCAGGGTCTTTCTGGCGGTCATCCACATCAGCACCAGCACAAAGATCATAAGCCCTGTCCTGAAGGCTTTTGTATAATGGAGCATATCCCCATTAAAAAATCCCCAGAAGGATACTAACGCCCCCACAACCAAAATGACCTGGGCCCCCATAATACCCTTTATATAACCTGACTTATTCCTTTTCATTTCTCTTATAGAGTATACCATCATGCTCACAATAGCTGCGCCTATCAGCAGATGCGTCACTGTCAGGAGTCTGACAAAATCGCTGATCCCTGTCAGATACAATAATACCTGTATCAGAAAGTTCAGGATAAACATGTATTTCAATACTGTAAATGCCCTGCTTTTTCTGTCGCATATGGATTCTATAAAATTTAAAAGCGGCACTGCAAACATCATGAAACTAAAATGAGAAAGCAGGCACGCACCTACCGCGTTCTGAAATATGAACTGGGCAGCCCTGGAATCCGTCAGCACCCAGATTCCCGAAAGAAATGCAAATATTCCCATATGGAAGAATGGCTGATAGCTGATACCACGTTTTTTCACATAGAACCAGAAAAAAACAGTCATCAGCGCTGTGCCGATAAATACCATGATCACAACAAAGAAAAAAACATCTATATTATTTCTGAATGTATTATAGATAATAGTCTCTTCCGGGGCAAGCTGTATCCCGCCTGTAAAATAAATTTTTTCCTGGCCGTATACATTAATTATACGGACCTGGATCTCTTTTCCTCCCCCATCCCGGGGCAGAGGCACCATACACTGCACCGCACCCAGCATCTTTCCAAACACAGGCTTTTCTTCTATACCATACTGGTATATTCTTTCGCCGTCCACCAGAACCTCGATGGCCTGATACATATTCTGAAAGCTCATATACATGCCATCCCCGCTGTATTCGGGTAGCCTGTTATATACAGTGACATCAGCCTTGCCTATCCGCCCTGCCTTCTCCGTGACATCGACCCTTCTGCCGTCGTCCATATAGTACCATCCTGAATCAAAACCGCCTGACCTGCCCTGACTGTATCTCAAGTCAGGCCCCCTGCCCAAAATGAGAGTGCACAGAATTACAGCTGCGCCTGTCAGCCCCGCAATGATACAGCCTATATAAACTATCCCGGCACTTCTTGTTCTCTCACGGCTGTTCATATATTTTCATCATCCTTAACTGAATATCTCCTTTACATTATGCAGGGACATACTGTCCCTTTTAGATTAAAAACTGCGTATAGAGTCAGCCCCGTCATCTCCGGTCTTATCTATGGACTTTATCACAACATAATATCCATAGCTGTCATTTACCTTGATGTAGACACGCTCTCCCACCTTACGTCCCAGGAGCGCCTTGCCCATAGGTGACTCTGTGCTGATAAGCCCCTTTACAGAATTTCCCCTGATAGAAGTCACCAGCCTGTACTTTTCAGTCTCATCGTCCTCTTCAATATATATCTCAACTGTATTGTTGATACCTGCTTCATCGTCTTTTGACTCATCAGAAATAATCTGGGCGGTTTTAAGCATCCTCTCCAGATATCTGATCCTGCTCTCATTCTTGTTCTTATCCTTCTTGGCTGCATGATATTCAAAATTTTCACTCAGGTCTCCGTGAGCCCTTGCTTCCTTTACAGCCTCAATGGCCTCTTTCCTCACAACCAGCTTTCTGTACTCGATCTCTTCCTCTATCTTTTTTATATCACTTTTTGTCAGCTGTTCACGCATGTTCTTCCTGCCCTTCTGGCTGCTCCGCCGAGCCGCCGCAAAATATATGGGGATTACCCGTATTTTTTATTTTAGCATAAAAGATCCTGTAATTCCATACGTATATTCCGCAGCAGAAAAAACACCGGGCATAACTGATTATAACCTCAGTTATGTTCCGGTGCTTCGCTCAGCTCTCCTGAGCGTGTCTTAAACATGCTCTAGCAGGTAGCTCCGCCTGTCTCATGCAGCTTTGCATCCAGGATCTCCTGTTTTCTCTCAAACAGCTCATCTGACAACAGCTGCTTTTCTACATTCTCAAATCCTATTCTGTCGATCGTCTGTGCAAACCTCTCACCTGTCTTGCCCTGTTCTCTGTATAAGAGGATTGCCTTTTCAATTGCATTTAAGGCATCTTCTTTATCTGTAAACACTTTGCTCAGCGCCCTGCCCTGGGCGATGCTCTTTCCCCATCTGCCGCCTATGTATATCTTATATCCCTGGGTGCCGTCCTCTATGGCATCAAATCTGCAGGTACCCACACATCTGCCGCAGTTGTTGCATTTTTCTTCATCGATTTCAAGAACTCCGTCGACTACCTTAGCCGCCTTGACCGGACAGACATTCTCAACAGAACATTTCTTGCAGCCGTTGCAGGAATCCTCATCGTAATCAGGGATCATCTGGCCGATAATGCCGATATCGTTCAGATCCGGCTTCACGCAGTTATTTGGACATCCGCCCACTGCGATTTTGAACTTATGGGGCAGCTTCACTGTCCTGTAGCCCTCATAAAAACGGTCGTGGATCTCTTCCGACAGAGCAAATGTATCAATCAGTCCATACTGGCAGGTCGTTCCTTTACACGAAACCACAGGACGCACCTTAGACCCTGTGCCTCCCGTCTGCAGCCCTGACTTAGCCAGGTAAGCACGGAAATCTTCGATCTTTTCAAAGGGGATCCCCTGTACTTCTACTGTCAGCCTTGTGGTGTAAGTCACCACGCCATTGCCGAACAGCTTTGCCGCCTCACCGATACAGATCTGCTGCTCTGCTGTGATCTTACCGTTCTTAGTAATAATCCTTCCTGAAAAATTATCTGTCCCCTTGTTGCTCAAGAATCCGAGAGCCTTCACTCTCTTTTCTTCTTCCGGGCTGATCGTAAGTGTAGCCATAAAATTCTTCCTCCTAAAATTCTGCGCCATTGAAGGTTGTTCCGCCTTCCAGCACTTTTGTATTTGTATAACCATAGTACTTCAGACGGTTCTGAAGCATGTATGCCCTCTTTCCCTTGGCACAGACAAGCAGAAGCTTATCATCAGCTGCATACTGGGGCTGTACTCCATTCACATTTGCCAAATCCAGGAAATCCACACCCTCGATCGAAGGCGACATGGATGCGTCAATCACTCTGTAGCCCTCTGCAGCTCCGGCTGCAAACTCTGACGGAGTAATGCTCTCCAGGCGTCCGGAGATCTTATTGATAAGTATATTGACAGCGTGCTCTAAAGGATGGATGGCCGTAGAGAACGGCGGCGCATATGCAAAATCCAGATTTTCCAAATCTGATAATACTGCTTTCATGCTGAGAGCCATCACAGCAATATCAATGATCTTATCTACCGCTCCTTTTCCAAGGCACTGTATGCCTAAAAATCTCTCTGTCTTTTTGTCTGCGATTAGTTTAATAATAAAATATGATGCATCTGGATAATAATGAGCCTTATCATCTACAACACAAGTCACTGTGACAGGATCAAACCCGGCGTCTCTTGCAGCGCTCTCCGTGAGTCCCGTCCTTCCTGCATTGAGTCCCGGAAGCTTCACGATACCCGTGCCAAGGACTCCCGGATATGGTTTCCCTTCCCCGGCCAGCCCTGTGGCGGCCAGTCTGCCCTCTATATTTGCTGAGGAGCCCATAGGTGACCACGCCGGCGCCCCTGTTATCCTGTTGGTGACACAGGCACAGTCTCCCAGGGCATAGATATCAGCGTCATTTGTCTGCATATATTCATTGACAAGGACTGTTCCCCCCTGTGTCAGCTCAATTCCGCTTCCATCCAGGAACTGTGTATTAGGACGTATCCCAAGACAGAGAACAGCTGCATCTGCCTTCATGGCCTTACGGCTCGTCTGGACCTTCTCAACCTTTTCCGTGCCCAGAATAGCTTCCAGCTTCGTATTTGTAAATGGCATGATCCCTTCATCTGCCAGATGGTTTTCCACAAACTCAGCCATCTCCGGATCAAATCCCGGCATAATGTGCTCCGCCATATCAATGACAGATACTTTGATGCCCTGGCTTGCAAGATTCTCTGCCACTTCCAGCCCGATGAATCCGCCTCCTGCCACTACAGCACGTCTGATCGTGCCTGACGCTGCCGCGTCCCTCAGATCCTGTGCATCCTGAGGCGTTCTCATATAAAATACATTTTTAAGCTCTGCGCCTTCCACTCTCGGCCTGATCGGAGATGCGCCGGTGGCAATGATCAGTTTGTCGTAAGAGTACCTTGTCTCTTCTTTTGTTGTCAGGTCCACAGCTGTAACTTCTTTTGCCGCCCTGTCTATGCTTATAACTTCTGTAAGTGTATGTACATCAGCTCCTGTCAGCTTAGCAAAACTCTGGGGTGTATTAACGATGAGCTGTTTTCTCTCTTTGATCACATCACCCACATAATATGGAAGGCCGCAGCCTGCATATGAAATATCCTCACTCTTTGTCAGGATCGTTACCTGCGCGCTCCTGTCTTCCCTTTTCAGCTTTGCTGCAGCTTTAGTCCCCGCAGCTACACCTCCGATAATTATTACTTTCACCTTTATCAACCTCTTTCTTAGATAGAATCTGCCATCAGGCCGCCATATTTCCGTTTCCCGGCCTCACCACGCTTCTTTAATAATAGCACGTTCCATTCAATAGGTAAAATAGAATAATCTAATATATTTAATAGCTTTTTCCTATATATGTCATTTATACGTCATTCATCCATGCTGCCGGACCTGAATCCTTCAAGATCCATGGTTATGTATTTAAAGCCAAGCTCTTTCAATAACCTCACCACATCTTCTGAATGGGCTGCCAGCTGTGAAAGCTGTTCTTTTTGCACCTCTATCCTGAGGACATCCCCATGAAGACGGAGGCGTACCAGGCCAAACCCTGCTTCCTTAAGCTTCATCTCCCCCTGCTCAAGCTTTGCCAGTATATCAAAGTCAAGGGGAGTATCGTATGGTATCCTTGTGGCCATACACGGCGCGGAGGGTCTGGACGCCACAGACAGCCCGCATAATGCTGCACAGCTGCGCACTTCCTCCTTGCTTATTCCAAGAAGGGCCAGAGGGCTCTCAGCCTCAAGCTCCCGCACAGCCCGCAGTCCGGGCCTGTATACATTCAGATCATCTGCATTTGTCCCTTCCAATACTGTATATACCCCTCTGTCATGCGCCCATCTGATAAGCTCCGAGAAAAGATGCTTCTTGCACAGGTAACATCTCTCCCTCGTATTTTTCAGCAGCTCCTCATTCTTGCTCTCATCTACATACAGGACCTCAAACTCAGCTTTGCATTCTCCTGCCACCTCTCTTGCAATATCCAGGTCGGCTTTAGGGGAAAGGCGGCTGACAAAAGTAACGCCGTACACCTTTGTGCCTTTCTTCTCTGCCTCTTCAGCAGCTATCTTCAGCAGGAGGCTGCTGTCAACTCCGCCCGAAAAGGCCACGCATATATCATGTTCAGCTTTTTTCTGCATCCATTCTCTCAGCAAGTGCAATTTACTTTCCGTATTATTCATTCTGCCGTCCACCTTTACTGTCCCATCCGTTCCATCCATTCGATATCCTTCTCGCCGCTCTCAGTACCGCCTGATGCCGCCTCAGCGGCTTTGACTGTCTCAGAGAATACTTCCTGGAATCCAGCTCCCGATGCTTCGCAGAGCTTTCTTATGCTCTCATACTCAGGGTAATACTCAGTCCTTCCCCCAAACATACACGCCTTCACCTCTGCTTCTCCAAACCTGGTCTCTACCTTTCCGTATCTGCGCTGCATGGCTGTGCGCAAAACCTCGTGCCTGCGTATTCCTATTGTGGTCGTATGCTTGAATATAAGGCTCTCCATCTCTTCCCGCTTTCCTTCTTCTGTGAGAACATTCAGGATATAAGCCGGCCGATTCTTCTTCATATATGCTGGGACATACCAGACATCCCTGGCCCCTGCCCCCAAAAGCTGCTCCATAGTATATCCCAGGGCTTCCCCTGTACAGTCATCCATGTTTGCCTCCAAGACGACAAGTGTTCCGCCCGGCTCCTCCGCTTCTGCCTCCATCAGCATAGTCCTGAGGATATTCGCATGGTCAAAATCTTTTTTTCCTGCTCCTGTACCAGTCCGGAGGATACGGCAGTTACCGGGCAGCTTTTGTGACGTGGCAGATGCGGCGGCGATAGCTGCGCCTGTAGGCGTTACCATCTCTCCCTGTACATCCAGACGGTGAAGCAAAAGTTTATGCTCCTGCACTATGTTCAGCACTGCAGGTACAGGCACCGGCAGGACTCCATGTCTGCATTTTACGTGGCCGCTGCCCTCATAGAGCTCTGAGAACACGATCTCATCAGCGCCGATATCTTCCAGACAGACAGCTGTGCTGATAATATCCACAATAGAATCAACCGCCCCCACTTCATGGAAGTGGACCTCCTCCACCGGTATGCCATGAGCCCTCGATTCCGCTTCCGCAACAACCCTGAACATACTCCTGGCTCTCTCTTTTACATTCTCCTGCCCCTCAAGCCTGTCTATGATCTCATACACATCCTGGATATTCCTCCCATGATGAGCGTGGCCGTGGTGCAGCCCATCTTCATTATGAGCATGACTGTGGTGCGGCCCATCTTCATTATGGACATGGCCATGATACGCCCCATCTTCACTATAGGCATGGCTGTGATGCGCCACATCTCCACTATGGACATAGCCATGATGCAGTCCATCTTCATTTTGAGCATGACTGTGATGCGGTATATCTTCATTATGCACATGACCGTCATCCTGCTGCTCCTTCAACATAACATCAAAGGTACATGCATCTATGCCGCACTTCTTTGTCCTTCCAATCCGGATATCAAATTCATCTTCCATCCCAAGACTGTCAAGGGCGCCTCTCAGCTTCCCTTCATCAGCTCCCAGATCCAGCAGCGAAGCTACTGTCATATCTCCGCTGATCCCCGAAAAACACTCAAAATACAAGATTTTTTTATTTTTCTTATTCATGTCCCTTCACCGCCAATCTGTTAATCTGTGTTGCTGTATAACCTGCACCATATCCGTTGTCGATATTTACAACAGATATCCCGTTGGCGCAGGAATTGATCATAGTCAGCAGAGCCGATACCCCGCCGAAATTGGCTCCATATCCTACAGAGGTGGGGACTGCTATCACCGGAATATCCACAAGCCCTGCCAGCACACTGGCCAAAGCCCCCTCCATGCCCGCTGCCGCTATGCAGCAGTTGGCCTTCCTGATATCCTCTATCTTTGCGAACAGGCGGTGTATCCCTGCCACCCCCACATCATAGTATCTCTGTACCCTGCTGCCAAAAAATTCAGCTGTCTGGGCAGCTTCCTCGGCTACAGGGATATCTGCAGTCCCGGCTGTACAGACTGCTATCATGCCTGTTTTTTCTGTAATGTTCTGCTCTATCTTTAAGATTCTGGATACTTCATCATAGACGACTCCCGGGACTTTCTTCTTTACAATCTCATATTGCGCGCGGGTAGCTCTTGTCCCCAGCACATTCTCGCCCTGTGCATAAAAATGCTCATAGATTCCCGTCAGATGTTCATCTGTCTTTCCCTGACAGAAAATAACTTCTGAAAATCCCTGGCGTATCTTTCTGTGGTTATCCAGCTTGGCATAACCCAGCTCTGAATAGGGCAGCTCCCTCAGCGCCTCTTTCGCTTTCTCGATTGTGAGAGTTCCCTCCTGCACCTGCCTCAATAATTTTTCTACATCCATCTCCATCCTCCTGTCACTACTGGAAACTGTTCTGCCCTACCTCAAAAAGAGGTTTCGCTGAATCTTCCAGCTTTTCTCTTGCTGTCCTTATATTTCCCGCCTCTGCATCTGTAATGCTTTCCGGCTTGCATTTAGCCACCAGCTTCCGCAGCTCCGCCAGATCTGCCTTGATCTGGGAGCGCACCTTGCGATCCAGCTGCTTTCCGTAAGCGCCCAGCAGGTTCTGTACTACATTTACATATTGCTCTGCGTCACTTCTGATAGCTACCAGCTCCTGCTGCCTGCCGTCCTGCTGTTCAAAGGCAGCTGCCTCCATCCTGGCCCTCTCGATCTCCTCCTCAGACAGGTTATTGCTGGAAGTGATAGTGATCTCCTGCTGTTTGCCTGTAGCCAGGTCCTTTGCTGAAACCTTTACAATCCCGTTTGCATCTATATCAAAAGTGACCTCTATCTGCGGAACGCCCGCCATAGCCCTCTTGATCCCATCCAGCTTAAAATTTCCCAGGAGCTTGTTATCTCTTGTAAATCTCCTCTCCCCCTGATATACCTTAATATCCACAGAGGTCTGGAAATTGCCTGCTGTAGTGAACACCTTGCTCTGCCTTGTCGGGATCGTTGTGTTCCTCTCTATAAGCCTGTTGGCCACTCCTCCAACTGTCTCGATGGACAGAGAGAGCGGGGTGACATCCATCAGCAGGATCTGTGCAGCCGCGCTGCCTTCTATCAGCTCTCCGCTGAGCTTTCCTCCCTGGATAGCCGCGCCCATGGCAACGCACTCATCAGGGTTCACATTCTTAGAAGGTTCCCTGCCTGTAAGCTGGCGCACCTTTTCCTGTACCGCAGGCACTCTCGTAGAGCCGCCCACCAGCAGCACCTTTCCCAGCTGTGAGGGCGATATGCCCGCATCATTTAAGGCACTCTGCACTGGCTCTGCCGTCCTCTCCACAAGGTCATAGACCAGCTCCTCAAATTTTGCCCTTGTCAGTGTAAGATCCAGGTGCTTGGGCCCCTTCCTGTCCATTGCGATAAACGGCAGGTTAATATTTACTGTCATGACTGATGAGAGTTCCTTCTTTGCTTTTTCCGCCTCCTCCTTCAGCCTCTGCATGGCAGTGACATCTTTGGCCAGATTCACCTTTTCCGTTTTCTTAAATTCCTTCACAAGGTAATCCACGATCCGCTCATCAAAATCATCCCCGCCCAGATGATTATCCCCGGCTGTAGCCAGAACTTCGATCACATTGTCGCCGATCTCGATCACAGATACATCAAATGTACCTCCGCCCAGGTCATAGACAAGGATCTTCTGGGGCGCACCGTTATCCAGGCCATAGGAAAGAGCTGCTGCCGTCGGCTCGTTTATGATCCTGCGGACATTGAGCCCTGCGATCCTTCCCGCATCCTTAGTGGCCTGCCTCTGGGCATCATTGAAATATGCCGGTACCGTGATCACAGCTTCTTCCACTGAATCTCCCAAAAAAGCTTCCGCATCTTCTTTCATCTTTTTCAAAATCATTGCTGATATTTCCTGTGGAGAAAAATCTTTTCCGTTTATCTTTTTCCGGCTGCTGGTTCCCATCTCTCTTTTAATAGAGCTGATAGTCCTGTCCACATTCACAGCCGCCTGTCTTCTGGCAGCTTCTCCTATCAGCTTCTCACCCTTTGCCGTAAACGCCACCACAGACGGTGTCGTCCTTCCTCCTGTCTCATTTGGTATTATAACAGGGGCTTCCCCCTCCATCACTGCCACGCAGCTGTTTGTCGTCCCTAAATCAATTCCTATTACTTTTCCCATAACTGTCCTTTCTATTACTGTGCACACCCAATGCTGCACGAAAATCCCGGATTTCACAGCGCAAAACGGCGGTATTTGCCGAACTATTTTTATATTATCATATTTTCATGCATGTGTTTATGAAATAAATATAAAAAGGCTGCTGCCCCGGTCATTATTTCCGGTGCAGCAGCAGTTCCTCCAGTACGAAAACGCCCTTTTCTATTTAACAGCCTCGCAGATAATATCCACGCATTTATCAATACTAAGCCTTCCGCTGTCAAGGATCATGTCATATCCTTCTTTATTATCCCATTTTCTTCCGGAATTGGCGCTGTAAAAATTCGAGCGGCGCTTGTCAAAACGCTTCAGGACATTCTCCGCCTTGTCAGCTGATATGCCATACTCTGAAACGGCTCTTTCTTTTCTCTTTTCCATGTCCGCATGTATGAAGACCCTCAGCAGGTCATTCCGTTCCTTTAATACCCATCCGGCACACCTTCCCACAAGGATGCAGGGGCCCTGGGCCACCATCTCTGTGATCACCCGGGCTTCTGCCAGATACAGGGCGCTCTCTCTTGAGAGGCCTGTACTGTCGCCTGTCGCCGCTTTGGAAATCATTGCGATGGAATACAGGAAACTGTTTGTAGCAGTCTCCTCCAGATGTTCGATCTGTCCGGGTGTGGTCCCTTCCATCCTCGCCACTTCCTCTAAGATTTCCCTGCCGTAGCAGGGGATGCCAAGCTTCATGGACAGCTTCTGCCCTGCCTCGCTTCCCCCGCTGGCATATTCTCTTTCAATCGCAATAACATTGTATCTCATCACACTGCCTCCGCTCTTTCAAACTGGCTGTTGTACAGGTTTGCATAGAAGCCGCCTGCCGCCAGCAAATCTTCATGGTTGCCCTGTTCAATAATATCCCCGTCCTTCATAACAAGGATCAGATCAGCATCTCTGATGGTGGAAAGCCTGTGTGCAATGACAAAACTGGTCCTTCCCTTCATCAGATTATCCATAGCCTTCTGTATCTGGATCTCAGTACGTGTATCCACTGAGGATGTTGCCTCATCCAGAATCAGTATCTTATTGTCGGCCAGGATCGCCCTGGCGATGGTCAGAAGCTGCTTCTGCCCCTGAGAGATATTGCTGGTCTCTTCATCAAGCACCATGTTATAGCCGCCAGGCTGTGACATGATAAAACGGTGTGCGTGCGCAGCCTTGGCTGCAGCGATAACTTCCTCATCCGTGGCATCCAGGCGCCCGTAACGGATATTCTCCATAATAGTTCCGTGGAACAGCCATGTGTCCTGCAGCACCATGCCGAACAGTTCACGAAGCTCGCCCCTGTTGAAGTCCTTGATGTTATGCCCGTCAATTAAAATTCTGCCTGTATTCACATCATAGAACCTCATAAGCAGTTTAACCATAGTCGTCTTGCCTGCTCCTGTAGGACCTACAATAGCCACCTTCTGTCCCTGTTTTACCCCGGCGGAGAAATCATGGATGATGATCTGGTCAGCATTGTATCCGAAAGATACATGTTCGAAGTCTACATTTCCTTCAATCTTTTCCACAGATACAGGATTTTCAGACTTCTGATCCTCTTCCTCCTCTTCCAGGAATTCAAATACACGCTCCGATGCTGCTGCTGTAGACTGGAGCATATTTGTTACCTGTGCGATCTGCTGGATAGGCTGTGTAAAGTTCCTGATATACTGGAAGAATGACTGGATATCACCTACTTCTATGCTGCCCTTGATCGTAAGGAATCCGCCAAGAAGGGCTACCATCACATACCCCAGGTTTCCCACGAACTGCATGACAGGCATCATGATGCCGGAGAAGAACTGTGACTTCCAGGCTGATTCATACAGCTTCTGGTTTGTCTTCTCAAAGGTATCCACTACTGCTTCCTCTTTATTAAATACCTTTACCACATTATGGCCGCTGTACACCTCTTCTACCTGGCCGTTCACCTCACCCAGAAATCTCTGCTGGTCCTTGAAGTATTTCTGTGAATGCTTCATCACGTTGCCGATGATTATCATAGACACCGGAAGGATCAGTACCGCTGCCAGGGTCATCCATACATTGATGCTCAGCATCATCACGAACGCACCTATCAGTGTGGTCACGGAAGTGATGAGCTGCGTAAGGCTCTGGTTCAAACTCTGCTGGAGAGTATCCACGTCATTTGTCACACGGGAGAGCACTTCACCGTGGGTCCTGCTCTCAAAGTATTTCAGTGGTATCTTATTAATCTTAACTGAGATATCTTTTCTCAGGCCATATGTCACATCATTTGAGATGCCTGTCATGATAAACCCCTGTATAAATGAAAGCGCTGCGCTGACAAAATACAGGCACATTACAAAGAACAGGATCTCGACTATTTTGTCAAAATTAATGCCGCCCGTTCCATTTACTTTTGCGACCAGGCCGTTAAACAGCTCCGTAGTCGCTTTACCTAATATCTTGGGCCCGATGATGGCAAAGATAGTGCCGCCCATGGCAAAGATCATCATTAAAAGCAGCCGGAACTTATATTTGCCCATATATTTGATTAACTTTTTCATAGTGCCCTTGAAGTCCTTGGCCTTTTCACCAGGCATCGGACGTCCGTGGCCCATAGGCCCTTTTGGCCTTCTTGCTGTATCACTCATTGGCTAATTCCTCCTCTGACAGCTGGGACATTGCAATCTGCTTGTAAACATCACAGTTTTTAAGAAGTTCTTTGTGTGTTCCCTGACCGGCCACATGTCCCTCATCCAGTACAATAATATTGTCAGCATGCAGAATTGTACTGATCCTCTGTGCCACGATCAAAGTTGTGGCATCCTTTGTCTCCTGCTTCAAGGCTCTTCTGAGCACTACATCTGTCTTATAGTCAAGGGCTGAGAAACTGTCGTCGAATATATATATCTCCGGCTTCTTTGCAATAGCCCTGGCAATAGAAAGCCTCTGCTTCTGTCCTCCTGAGACGTTCGTTCCGCCCTGGGCGATAGGTGACTGAAGGCCTTCCTGTTTCTCGCTTATGAAATCCCATGCCTGTGCGATCCTGGCCGCCTGCTTCACCTCTTCCTCAGTGGCCTCCTCACGTCCGTATCTCAAGTTAGAATCAATCGTTCCTGAGAAGAGCACGCCCTTCTGCGGAACATATCCCAGCTTATCTCTCAAATCCTTCAGAGTCATATCCCTGACATCTACTCCGTCCACCCTGATGCTGCCTTTTGTCACGTCAAAGAATCTGGGGATCAGGTTGACAAGCGTACTCTTGCCGCTTCCTGTACTTCCGATAAAGGCAACTGTCTGCCCTTTTCTGGCTGTAAAATTAATGTCACTCAGAACATTTTCCTCAGCCCCCGGATACCCGAAGGACACATGGTCGAATTCCACTTCCCCTATACGGCCTGCCTCTGCTTTTTTAGAAGATGACGGATCATGGATAGAAACCTCTGTCTCCAGGATCTCATTGATTCGTTTAGCAGATACACTGGCTCTCGGAAGCATGATTGAAAGCATTGTAATCATAAGGAAGGACATGATGATCTGCATTGCATACTGCATAAACGCCATCATATTTCCTACCTGCATATTTCCTGCATCGATGGCGTAGGCGCCATTGTATACGATCAGGACAGTGATCCCGTTCATAATGAGCATCATAGCCGGCATCATAAATGTCATGCAGCGGTTTACAAACAGGTTCGTCTTAGTCAGATCCCTGTTGGCTTTTTCAAAACGTTCTTCTTCATGCTTTTCTGTGCTGAAGGCACGGATAACAGGTATACCTGTCAGGATCTCACGTGTGACCAGATTCAGCTTATCGATCAAGGTCTGGAGAATCTTGAACTTAGGCATGGCCACTGCAAACAGGAATCCCACCAGAGCCATGATCAAAAGTACTCCTACTCCCAGTATCCATGTCATGGAAGAGTCTGTCTTAACAACTTTCAGGACACCTCCCACACCCATGATCGGAGCGTACAGGATGATTCTAAAAAGCATGGTCATGAGCATCTGCACCTGCTGGATATCATTAGTGCTCCTGGTGATCAGGGATGCTGTTGAGAAATGGTTAAGTTCTGTACCTGAAAATGAAATAACCTTGCTGTACACATGGTTTCTCAGATTCCGGCCCATACTTGCCGCCAGCCGGCATGAAAGGAAGGTTACAAGTATAGCTGCGAGCATTCCCAGAAGCGCCAGCCCCAGCATCTTAAGCCCTGTGAGTATGATATAGTCAGTCTGCATCTTGTCCGCATCCTTACCCATTTCCACATACTCCTTCTGGACAAATGACGTGGCAGCCTGGGTTACGATCGTCTCCGGCATATCCCCCATCTTTTCCGTCATGGCAGACATCATCTGGGAGAGCTGCTCTTTTGGCATCTGCATGAGCACCTGGAAAATATCAGCGTCCGCCGGCAGATGCATCTGCTCCTTCATCTTCGCTGTCTCCTCATTGTCTTCAGACATGCCTGATACTGCCAGCATAGGCACTCCAAAAAGTGAGTTCAGCTCATCTCTTGTCTCTTTATCAATTTTATTCAGTGTATAGATACCATCTTTAACTGTATACTGCTCTTCAACCTGCTTCTGCTCCTCATCACTCATAAATAAAAAGAGCTTCTGCATTGTCTCTTCCCTGATCTCCTCCGGTACGCCGTCCTCAACACCCTTTTGCTGGATGCCTACATTAACGATCCTGGAAGTGTAGTCAGGAAGGGACAGATCACAGTATGCCTGTAAGAACAACAATGCTACTATCATGATGATAGCGTACCACTTATCCTTTACATAGCGAAACATCTTTAACATCGTCTTTTTCCTTTCTTGCTGCCTTAATCTTTTCTAAGTTATCTCGTAACTGCCAGGTACCTTCACAGTTACATTTCTTCTTTGTCAGTCCCCTGCTTCTTTTCCAATATGGACATATCATCCAGGTTCTCGATCATCTGGGCGAACAGCCTCCTCATCAGGCACTTCTCACTCTCTGTGAACCCTTTAAAGGTGTACTGTTCCAGTTCATCCGCCAGCTCATGTGTCATATGATACATTTCCATCCCTTTTTCGGTCAGGTAATTATGGCTGACTCTCTGATCCCTTTCATCCGGAAGCCTCTTTATCAGTCCGGAATTCTCCATCCTCCTCAATGAAACTGTCACCGTAGGCGGCTTGATATGGAGCTTCTGGGATATCTCCCGCTGGCTCAGGCCTTCTTCCTTCCCCAACAGACGTATCAGAGGAATCTGCCCCGGATGTACTCCCAGATCTGTAATGTATCTGAATACCTTTGAAAAATACAGATGATATATCTTCATCAGCATCATCTGAAGGGACTCCTCCTCTTTATGATCCAACAACGTTTTTTCACCTCCGGATTTTTAGTTAGTCGTCTAATCTAGAATAGTGCACTTCTCCCAAAAAATCAACCTATTTTCCTCTTTTTAATACTTTTTTTAGAAATATTGTCCAATTTTTTAATTAGTAGTCTAATTTTTAATTTATTCAATCAGGTATCCCCAGTGCCTGTTTTCTCTAAAAGAAATGCCCCGCAGCAAGCTGCGGGGCACCATCCCGGGAACGTCCCGGCGTTCTTATTTACAGTTTTACAGTATTATTTATCATCTGTTCTCCAGCGGAACATATTCAGCCTCTTCCATTACGCTCATATAAGCCGGACGGATGATCTTGTCAACATTGATAAGCTCTTCTATCCTGTGTGCACTCCAGCCCACGATCCTGGCAATGGCGAATATAGGCGTGAACAGTTCGATGGGAATGTCCAGCATGCTGTAAACAAATCCGCTGTAGAAGTCCACATTGGCGCTTACGCCTTTATAGATCTTCCTCTCTTCTGCAATTACCTTAGGCGCCAGAACTTCTATCATGGAATAGAGTTCAAAATCTGACTCTCTGTGTTTTTCCTGGGAAAGCTGTTTTACGAATCCCTTAAACACTTCAGCCCTGGGGTCTGACTTGGAGTATACTGCATGGCCCATACCATAGATAAGGCCTTTTTTATCAAACGCTTCTTTATGTAAAAGCTTCTTTAAGTAATCTTCTACTTCATCCTGGTCTTTTAGGTTCTTTACATGCTTGCGCAGGTCGTTCATCATCTCCACAACCTTGATGTTGGCGCCGCCGTGCTTCGGTCCCTTTAAGGATGACAGTGCGGAGGCCACAGCTGCATATGTATCTGTTCCTGAAGAAGTCACCACATGTGTTGTAAAGGTGGAGTTATTTCCGCCGCCATGCTCCATGTGAAGCACAAGCGCCATATCCAGAACGTGGGCCTCTACTTCGCTGTACTTCTTATCCGGACGGAGAAGCCTGAGCAGATTCTCCGCTGTAGACAGCTTGGGGTCAGGACGGTGGATGTACATGCTCTCGTCCCTCTCATAGTGGTTAAATGCATGATAGCTGTACACTGCCAGCATCGGCATAACACTGGTGATCATCAGGCACTGGCGGAGCACATTGTCCACGGATATATCAGAAGCCTTGGGGTCGTATGATGCAAGTGTCAGGATACATCTTGACAGTGAATTCATGATATCCTTGCTGGGAGCCTTCATGACAACGTCTCTGACGAAATTAGTAGGCAGCTTCCTGCAGTAAGAAAGCAGTCCCTTGAACTCAGCCAGTTCCTTATCATCAGGCAGTTTACTGAACAGAAGCAGGTATGCCACTTCCTCGAAACCATATCTTTTTTCTCTCACGACTCCGCCTACCAGATCATGGATATCGTAGCCACGGTAGAAAAGACGTCCGTCACACGGCTGTTTGACACCGTCAACTACCTTGCTGGATTCTATCTTGGATACTTTAGTGAGCCCGGCCAGAACTCCATTTCCGTTTTTGTCACGAAGTCCTCTCTGCACATCATATCTCGTATATAATTCTGCATCAATTTTTCCGGTTTCTACACATCCCTGCGCAAGGCCGCTGATTGTGTTCATAAATTCTTTACTGTTCATCATACAAACACCTCTTTCTATACAAACAAGTCACTCTTGTCCCTGGGGCAGGATCTTTTCAAGATTGTGACGCATCTTGCCCAAAACCCTCAGAAACTGCTCCATTTCCTCCGGCGTGACTCCCTCCTGCAGCATTGACCAGAAATTGCTTCTGATCTTCTGCATCTCCCTCAGCACCTGCTCTGCCTTTTCGGTCAGCTTCAGATGAAAATACCTCCGGTCCCTGCTGTCCGGCTCGCCATCCAGATATCCGCACTGGATCAGTGACTCCACTGACTTTGAAACAAGGGATCTGGACAGGGCACGGCATCTGGCGATATCACCGGCCGTATCCATAGGCGCAAAATTCTTCAGGAATAAAAGCACGTCGATTTCATTCTGTGTCAGTTCATAGTGTTTTCTTGTATCCGACCACATCCTCTCATATAGCTTTTTAACCATCTGAGATGATACGATAAACGCTTCTCCTGTACTATATCGCTTGTATAGGTCTTCCCCACAATCGGTTTTTTCTTCCATATTATGATCCACGCTGCTTTCTATTAATTCACTCTTGAACTGTTTACAAATGAATTATACTGGATTATTAATTGAATTACAAGTATAAAATTGTTAATTTTTTGAAAATTCTGTTAAAATATGTATTCCAAAATACTTTCTCAGGCCTTCTCTCAGCTCTTCCCCATCCTTGAAGACAACCTGCTCAGTCTTCCCGTCCTTCTCTATTGTGACCGTATCATCCCAGAGTCTCATGTTCCCGTCAGCAAGGCATCTGTTCACTATTCTTCTGGCCCTGAAATAAGAATCAGGATGCTTGCAGCAGAAGAAGCTGGGAGCCACAAAGTCCATGGGGTACTGTTCCTGCTCCGTAAAACGCACAAGACCTTCTTCCCCGTCTTCTTTTTCCCGTGAAATCTCCCACTCATGATGGGATATCTGCCTTACCCTGAACCAGGTATCCTTTACTCTCTGACGGCTGCCGTCCGACAGCAGCAATGCCCCCGCAGGCATGGGTCCGCCGTACCCCACATCACAGAAATGCCAGCCTTCCTCCAGCTTTACCAGCAGGACGCGGTGCAGGGGCTGGGGCATATAATCCTTCCCGCGCACTATCCTGCCCATACATGCCTTTGTCTCAAACCCCAGCTGCTCCAGAAGCTTCTGGAAGAGGGCGTTTAGTTCAAAGCAAAACCCTCCCCTGCCTCTTGCCACCACCTTTTCATAAATATCCCCGATATTTAAAGACACATCCCTGTCCAGATCATAAATATCAAGATTCTCAAAGGGAACAAATATCTGGTGGTTCCTGATCAGCCTGTCCAGGCATTCCCTGTCCTGCCTTATTTCCTCTGACGGGCCGCACGATATCCTGTCCAGATAGTCCTGGACATTCTCTATGGGCTCCCAAAGCCTTTCAAACATGATACCCCTCCAATCCACTTTTCATTTTTATCTTAAGTTTCTGATCTTTTCTATCAATGCGTCCACGTCTTCTTCTTTCGTGGCCCAGCTGGTACAGAAGCGCACGGCGCTGTGCTCCTCATCGACCCTCTCCTGGTATGTAAAGCTGAAGTCCTTCCCCAGCTCTTCCAGCTCTGTATCCTTGAAAACAGGAAACTGCTGGTTCGTCACACTCTCCGCCAAAAATGTACATCCGTGTTCTATAAACGCCTCTTTCAGCTTCATTGCCAGCTGATCCGCATGTCTGCTGATCTCAAAATACAGTCCATCCTCAAACAGCGCCTGGAACTGTATCCCAAGAAGCCTGCCCTTAGCCAGCATGGCGCCCTTTTGCTTCATTATATATCTGAAATCTTCCTTCAGCGCAGGATTCAAAATTACTACAGCTTCCCCAAACAGCGCTCCCACCTTTGTGCCACCTATATAGAATACATCACACAGAGCTGCGATGGAGGGCAGGTCCAGATCATTCCCCTCCGCCATCAGGCCATATCCCAGCCTGGCTCCGTCCAGGAAAAGATACAGGCCGTATTTTTTGCAAACCCGGTACAGCTCTTCAAGTTCTGCCTTAGAATAGAGTGTTCCTATCTCTGTGGGATTGGAAATGTACACCATCTTAGGCTGTACCATATGCTCAAATGAATCATCATGAATATGGGCCTCGCACATCTTTTCCACCTGGGCAGCCTCTACTTTGCCGTCTCTGCCGTTAACTGCGAGCACCTTATGGCCGCAGGCCTCTATAGATCCTGTCTCATGCACATTAATATGTCCCGTGCAGGCAGCGATCACTCCCTGGTGTGTGCGCAGGGCAGCATCTATCACCGTGAGGTTTGCCTGTGTCCCCCCTACCAGGAACTGGACATAGGCGTCTTCTCTGCCGCACGCCTTTTTAATTGTCTCTCTGGCCTGTTCACAGTATTCATCCTCCCCATATCCCGGAGTCTGCACAAGATTTGTCTCCATCAGCCTGCGAAGGATCATCTCATGTGCTCCTTCTGCATAGTCACAATTAAATCTGATCATTTTAATTTTCCGCCTTTCTTCTCCAAAAATTTTCTAAATCATATGAGATATTTAACTATCCGATGCCTTTATAAATGATGCTGAGTATAAATACAAGGCCGGCCAGAAATACATATACATATTTTGCCATGAACTTAAACAGCTTTCCTACCGGCTTATCTCTTCCGATATTTAACTCTGCCGATATCCTGCCGGTTCCAAGGACCCAGTATATAATAACAGCGCCCAGAAGAGCTCCGAACGGAACTACATATATGGTAATGATATCCATCCATGTACCCATGTACGGCTCATATTCCAGGAACAGCCCTATTCCCAGCACAACCGCGCCCACAAAGAGCACTGCTGCCTTTCTGCCCCATTTAAATTTCTTCATCACTGCCTCAGCGCACACCTCAAACATATTTACGAGTGAAGTGATTCCTGCAAACAGCACTGACACGAAGAAAAGTACTGCTATGATCCTTCCTGCCGGCATCTGTGCAAAAATCTTCGGAAGTGTGATAAACATCAGGGGAGGCCCTGAATTGGGGTCCATGCCAAAGGCAAAGACTGCCGGTATGATAGCCAGCCCCGCCAGAAGAGCGGCACATGTATCCAGCAGTGCCGTCTGCCCCGCAGCCTTTGTGATATTCTCTGATTTACCCAGATAGCTGCCGTATATGATCATCCCTGAGCCTGTGATAGACAGGGAGAAAAATGCCTGCCCCATAGCCATGATCCATGTCATGGGGTCCGCCAGCTTCTCCCACTGGGGAACAAACAGATAGCTGTATCCTGCCCCCGCCCCCGGAAGGAACATTACGCGCACAGCCACAATTGTAAACAGTACAAAAAAGGCCGGCATGATGATACGGTTTACCTTTTCTATCCCTTTGAGCACTCCGCCCACCAGCACCAGCACTGTAAGAGCCACTACTGCCATGTGCCAGAATACGCTGCCAAATGAACCTGTGATCTGGCTGAAATAGGCTTCCGACTCTGTCCCCATGAGCGTACCGCCCACAGCTCCAAAGAGATATCTGAGCACCCAGCCGACAATAATAGCATAGCCGATCGCAATGCCAAAGGACCCCAGCAGCGGGATTCCTCCCAAAAAGGAACCGCCCTTCTTTCCTCTTGTCTTCAGAGCATAATCATATGAGCCTACAGGCCCGGTCCCTGTCAGCCGCCCGAGGGCGAACTCACCTGAAAGCCCCACCGCCCCGAACAATATGACAAACAGGAAATAGAGGATCAAAAATGCCGCTCCTCCGTACTGTCCCACCCTGTAGGGAAACATCCATATATTTCCCATACCCACGGCAGACCCCACAGAAGCCAGGACAAAGCCTATCCTGCTTGTAAATTTTGTGTTTTTTTCTTGTTTCATTACTTGTCTTCTTTCTCCTCCTGTAATCATTTTCTGTAAGTCTCTTGCAGATGTATGTTACCATATGCATGAGATAAAAGCCAGTAATTTTCCCCATTGCTTTTCACAGTTTAAACAGCTATAATTAATCTTACTTAAAATCCACAAAGGAGTACAACCGATGAAGAAAAAAACAAAGCAGATCCTGGCAATTGCCGCCGTCGTCCTGCTGGCCGGCCTCTATATCGCCACCCTGATCCTCTCCCTCATGAAAAGTGAGATGGCCCAGAGCCTGTTCAGAGGCGCTGTAGCATGCACCATCCTGATTCCATGCCTGCTCTATGTGTATATGATGGCATATAAGATGCTCAGGGGCAAGGGGAATGACGATAAAATTTCCGGTATTGATACTGAAAATGAGAAAAAAGAGATTAAAGAAAATAAGAAGCAGCAAGGTAAACAGGGAACTAAAAATAAATAAGATAAAATAGTAACTATTCAGCAGGTCAGTGCATTTACTGCACAGACCGTAAGAAAATGAGTCAAGGGTGCAAAAAGGCAGTTCCGCATTTTCATCGTCGGTGAAAACGGACTGCCTTTAGCTTTGTGCATATTTATGATCAGCAGGTTATTACAGGTATTTTTTCTCTGTGTGCTGCACTCTCCCGCACCCTCAGGGGCTTTGCCCGCCGGCTGGCTCCATCAGGATTTTTTATTGTATAAAAGCATCTGCGAATCTCCTGCCGGCGGATATCCCGGCCGATAAAAACCACCTTTCCGGCCTGTTCCTTCTCCATTCCCGTCACAGAATAGCGTCCGTCCGCCACATCAAACTGGAATATCTGGTTTCCTGCCTTTAAATGTCCTTTTGCCCGGCAGATATCGCCAAATTCTCCAAAAATGATTCTTTCCATCATTAGAAACAGTTTTTCCGGGCTTTCCAGAAAAACACCGCTCATGGAAAATGTATCCGGCAGTTCCTGCCCGCCGGCCTTCTCACATTTCAGCGATTGCCCGTCATATCCCTTTTCCAGCAGACTGTTCCACCAGTCCTGCTCCATCTGGGTATAGTGCGCTGTAAGTATCCTGGCATGAGGATTCCACTCCCGCAGCTTCTTTTCCAGCAGAGCCCTCTCCTGATCTCCGGCCTGCTCCATCTTGGATATAATAACCGTATGTGCTTCCGCAATCTGGTCTCTGTACAGCTCCGTAAATTCCTGTCTGTACCGTTCATAACTGTACCCATCCACTATTGTTACAGGAGCCAGCAGTGATATCCTCTCATATTCGATCTCTTTTAAGCTCTGGATAATGCTGCTTAACATTCCGACTCCCGTAGGCTCTATCACAAGATATTCCGGATCTACAGTATTGGCGATAGTCAGGACCGAAGCGGCAAAATCTCCTTTCATGGAGCAGCAGATACATCCCTCCGCCATTTCCCATATATTCACTTTTCCCGGCGGAATATTATCCTTCAGGCTGTCGCCGTCCACCCCCACAGAGCCGTATTCATTTTCCAGAATAGCAAATTCTCTGCCTGTGTGCTTTGCGAGAGCTTTAATAAAAGTAGTCTTGCCTGCTCCTAAAAAGCCCGATATGACAAGTATCTTCATAAGCTTTTTCCTAGTCTTCTATTTTTACAACCGGCTTGATCAGGTCTGCAGGCTTGTCACGCATGAGGAAAAGAGCCTCTTCCACATGGTCCCATCCCTCAAATACATGTGTGCTCAGAGGAGAAAGATCCAGTTTTCCTGAAGATACAAGAGCGCCCAGTTTTTCCATACGAAGTCTTCCTCCAGGCATAAGTCCTCCGTTGATCTGCTTGTGGCCCATGCCTACTCCCCACTCAACACGCGGAATATCAATAACATCACCTGAGCCTAAGTAGTTTACATTGCCGATCTTTCCGCCCGGTTTCAGGCACTTTACAGCCTCAGAGAAGGTCTTTACGCTGCCTCCGGCGATCACGATCTTGTCAACGCCCGCTCCATTTGTCATTGCAAGCACCTGTTCTGAGATAGGTCCGTTCTTATAGCTGATAAAATCTGTGGCTCCATATCCTTTTGCCGCTTCCACACATACCGGCCTTGTCCCTACTGCAATTATCCTGGCAGCCCCGCGAAGGTTCGCTCCTGCCACTGACATAAGTCCCACCGGGCCGATCCCGATCACCAGTACAGTATCGCCGAACTGTACATCTGCAAGCTCTACCCCGTGGAAACCTGTGGGCACCATATCAGAGAGCATACATGCATCTACTGTATTGATATTGTCCGGAAGAAGTGCAAGATTTCCATCCGCGTCATTTACATGGAAATATTCTGAGAATACTCCATCCTTAAAGTTAGAAAATTTCCAGCCTGCCAGCATTCCGCCGCTGTGCATGGAGTATCCCGCCTGGGCTTCCAATGAATTCCAGTCAGGTGTGATAGCCGGCACTAAAACCCTGTCGCCAGGTTTGAAGTCTTTTACCATCTCTCCGACTTCAACTATTTCTGCACATCCCTCATGGCCTAATATCATATTGTGGCGTTCTCCGATCGCCCCCTCCCAGAGTGTATGTACATCAGATGTGCAGATCGCAATTGCAAGCGGCTTGCAGATTGCATCCATAGGCCCGCATTTTGGCCTTTCCTTCTCAATCCAGCCGGATTCTCCGATCTTAAGCATTGCATAACCTTTCATTTTGTATCTCCTTTCAAATATCAGCTCTTTTTTTTAAGTATGTTAAAAATATAACATACCATATTGAGATTATAACACTAAAAGGTTATGTAATCAATTAATAATGTTTCGGGATATTCGCTAAATTATCGTATACATATCTGTGCATATTCCATAAAGGTCATCAATACATATCTTTCATTACCTGAATGGCCGGCTTAAGTCCCAGCCCAAATCTGCTGCAGCCGGCCTGCGCCATCCCGCGTATAGTTTCCACAGTGCGGATCCCGCCTGCCGCCTTCAGCCTGATCCTTCCCCTGGCCTGTGAAGACATGATCCTGATATGTTCAAGCTGCGTTTTTTCCTGATGCCACCCTGTGCTTGTCTTTACATAGGCTGCTCCGGCCTCCGCACACAGATCTACAGCACGGCGGATCTCTTCCTCTGTTAAATACGGCGTCTCTATAATTACTTTTACGGGTATACCTGCAGCATTATCTATTACTGCCATGATATCCTCAGACACATAAGCATATTCCCCGCTTTTAAACGCTGTCAGGTTCATCACCATATCAATTTCCCCGCAGCCCATCTCACGCAGCTCCCTGGCCTGCCGCCCCTTCTGGAGGATGGTGTCGCCGCCCCCCGGAAAGCTGACGACTCCTCCTGCACTGATATCCGGCTCCCTGAATAGTCTCTCTGCCACATAGGAACTGAAGGCCGGAAGTGTAAACACACATGCAAACCTGTATTTTTTCGCCGCTTCAATCATCCGGTCGATCTCGTCTCTTGTGTGAAATGCCTGAACACAGCTGACATCAATATGCCTGGCAAGCTCTTCTCTGGTTTCTATTATTTCTTCTGTTACAAGCTTTTCTGCTATAAGTTTTTCTGTTACAGCTTTTTCTGTTACAGCTTTTTCTGTCATAGCCTTTTCTGTCATTTGCTCCTCCCCTGTCCGCATATCTCCACTTCATATCTGCTCCCTATGATCCTTACATGGTCCATGCATACGGGCCTGCTGTCTTTATAGCATGTCCTCTGCACTACCAGCAGCGCATCCCTGGGCTTAATCTCCAGAACCTGGGCCTCCATAAATGAGGCCGATACGGCAAATATCCTGTCTTTTGTGCTGTCAATGGTGATTCCATAAGTTTCCTCCAGGAACTGGTACAGAGCTACAAACTTATTCTCATGCGCCTCTATCCCCGGCACAAGGGAATATGGAATATAGTTTTCCATTAATGTGACCGGGCTTCCGTCCGCCAGCTGCAGCCGCTGGACCCTGGCAACAGGCGTGCCCGGCAGAAGCTCCAGGCTTTCGGCCACTTCCCCCGCCGCTTCAATTACATCAATCAGCATACTTCCCGTCGTGACTGTATACCCCTTTTTCCTGAGGGATTCTGTGACTGACGTTACTTTGTTATAATCCTGCTTTGCCTTCTGGCCGCATACTCGTGTTCCGCAGCCCTGGCGCACTTCTAATATACGCTCCTGGCTGAGCAGCTTTATAGCCTTGCGCACTGTGGTCCTGCTCACCTTATATATTGCCTCCAGTTCACTCTCCCTGGGCAGAAACCCATTTGCAGGATAAGTGCCCTTTTGTATCTCAGATTTCAATTCCCTATATACTCTCATATAGGCCGGTTCATTTTTATGATTTTCCATTGTCTGACACTCCAAATAAATTTTCTTGTAACTATTCAGCAGCCTCACATGAAACTGCCTTCTATGCAATGGCATAATTCCCACTCCGTGCTCATTATACCATATCTGCGATATAGTATCCCTCTGGGAGATGCGCACTTCGCTTCGCTGTGGCGCGTATAATGTCTAACGACATTATACCATATCTGCGATATAGTATCCCTCTGGGAGATGCGCACTTCGCTTCGCTACGGCGCGTATAATGTCTAACGACATTATATCATATTTCCGCTGTCTGTGCTTCACTTGTATCTCCCATACCGAAAAAGGATGAGACCCGTAAATCCGGGTCCCATCCTTTCTGTATACGGAACAAACATGTTCCACTTCCTTCATATTTTCCCTTACAGCAGGGAATTAAAATGCAAAAGCAAATTCATCTGCCGGCTCATCGCCCATCTGCAGCATGGCCAGCACCATATTCGGAAGGGTTATCTCCTTTTTGTAGGTAACTCTCACTTTTTCTTCCGGCAGGCAGCTGATTGGAATATAGTCTTCTGTGAAAATGTCTGTAGAGCTTCCCGCTGCCCGGACAATACGTTTGCAGAAGGTAACATATCCTTCCCTCTTGCACTTCATCATCTCGCGCTCATATATTGTCATGGGACCGGGACTCAGATAATTCAATGTACTCTGCAGATAAAAATCTGCAAACAATAGTTTTTTATGGTTCTTCATCCACTCTATGTCGCCCTTTAACAGCTTCTCACATTCTTCTCTTGTCATCTTCTCACATTTTTTATAGAAGATGCCGTTCTGTTTGTATTTCTTTTCCATATATATCTGGCTGTCGTCATCATTCTTAATACATAAAAAATAGTCTGGCGCCCCTTCCTCGCCTCCTACAAACCGCTGTTTCTTAATGGTATAGCTTTCAAATTTTTTCTTAGGCTGTTCTAAAAGAAGCCTCTGTTTCAACAGATCGTACTTTTCATCGTCAATGGTGTCGTTCTCTTCGTAGTACATGGTATAACGCATTCAATTTCCCCCATTCTGTCCAAAAACCTTTAGCATTTTCCCCTCAAAATGCTTCCTCAATTTACAATATTTACTATATCAGGGATTTGTGAATTGCTGGTGACAAAGTTCTGAAATCTTTCTTAATTCTCTTAAGAGGGCTCTGACATTTCATTAACAAGATGCAAATATTTTGTAATCCGTTGATTTGACAAATATATCCCTCTTATATTATGATGTAGTTATTCACCGGACGCCATGATGCACCGCGCCGGATTTAGGAGGTCTTATTTATGATAGATACTGTCATTCTGGATATAGGAAACGTTATGGTAAGTTTTGACTGGCGGGCATATCTGGACCGTTTTGAATTCGGTCCTGAAAAAAAGGCTGCTATAGCCAAGGCCACTTTCCAGAGCCCCTACTGGCAGGAGGTAGACAGGGGACTTATGGCAAAGGAAATGCTGCGCCGCCGTTTCGTTTCTGCTGCGCCGGAATATGAGCCGGAAATCTCCTATGTCTTTGAGAACTATCCCACTCTGCTCAAAGAGTATCCTTACGCCATTCCCTGGGTCAGGGATCTGAAGGCAAGAGGATACAAGGTTTATTACCTGTCTAATTATGGCAGATGGCCCTACGAGCAGTCCAAAAGCCAGCTGGGTTTTATGGACTACACAGACGGAGGCCTTCTTTCCTATGAAGTACATATGGTAAAACCTGAGCGCACCTTTTACCTGGAACTCCTTGACCGCTATGACATCATACCCGACCATGCCGTCTTCCTCGATGACATGCAGGTCAATATCGATGTGGCCCGTTCCCTCGGACTGCACGGGATATTGTTTACAGGGTATGAGGATGCCGTAGAAGAACTTGCTCTGCTTGGAGTATAAAACCGAAAAAAAACTGACAGAACCCGTGTTACTGTTCACGGAGTGAACAGTAACGAACCTGTTTTCTGTCAGTTTTATGTTAATGGACATCCATTGTTATAAAATAATGATATCTATAATTTCCAGTGCCTCTGTTTTCTCAAACCTCAGCGCCAGTTCATACTGTCCGGCGGGCATCTGAATTTTGCCCGAAATAGAAGATACCTTATCTCTATCTCCATCTGCTGTAACACTTCCTGCCAACCGGTCATCCATGAAAATCCGGATATTTCCTTTTCCCACGCAGGCGACATTAATTTCCTTCCATGCTTCTTCACTTTTAACATAGCGGAACACTGCTTCGTCCCCATCGGAAATATTCATTAATCTTTCTGAATTTTCCCGGCATGTGTTATTGACACCGATATAGACCGTACCTTTTAACTGGCATGCCTGATATCCCATAATCTTTTCTCCGGGTGCAAAAGGCATTCCCACACCCTGGGAAGTCATTTTCACTTCATTGATAGTGCCATCCTCATTAATCGTGACAGGTTCTATGCAAAGCCTCCTGTGCTGCTGGCTGCCTCTGCTGCAGCGGTGGTAGAATACATACCACTGCCCGTTCACACACTCAATAGAACCATGATTATTCCAGCTCGCCGGATCACACCCGTCATTGTCTATGATAATACCCTGATATGTAAATGGCCCTAAAGGAGATTTTCCTGTGGCATATCCGAGAGATGTGGGTTTTCCCCTCTCCATATCTGCATAAATGTAATAATATGTATCTCCGATCTTTCTGACAGAGGAACCCTCATGAAAAAAATGTTCTTCCTCTGTAACCAGGCCGTCCACGACGGCGTCCTCATCAAAGGATACCATATCCGGGTTCAATTTTACTCCATGGGAAAATAACTGCCCCCAGTAGTAATATGCCTGACCATCATCATCAATAAAGACCGCCGGATCAATTCCCCCGCAGGGAAGCTGAACCGGATCCGAAAAAGGCCCTTCCGGCCTGTCTGAGACCGCAACCCCTTCGCTGTCGTCCTGCATGCAAAAATAAAGATAGTATTTTCCATCCTTTTCTATGCAGTCCGGTGCAAATAAAAGCGCCGCTTTTTCTCCCTCATCCTCTTTTTCAAATGCTGCTTTCATATCATTCCCTTTTTTGGCCTGGTCATCCAGCATTTTCCGGATAAACGGAGTTGGTCTGCTCCAGTCTATCCCTGGGTACTTTGGCGCATCAGGATTATTGAACCAGGGAACATCATTTCCATTAAAGGCCTCCTCATGTATGGTCCAGTGAACCATATCCGGTGTGGAAACCACATAGTATTTTTCGCTGCAGTATACGTCTTCCCTGTCATCAAAGCTACCATATATATAAAGCCTGCCGTCCGGCATTACATGGCCTTCGCTGTCTGGTATATGATACTCCAATGGCAGCACCGGGTTCCTTGTATTTTTTAAATTTATCACAATAATACCTCTCATCTTCTAAATTCTATCCTGCTGTTTACAGGTTTTCCGCGCTGTTTCAGGCTGCCTGTCTCAACCTCATACCCCATATTTTCAGGTATCTCTATTTCCAACACTACCTCTTCCTGCAGTTCCTTTACGTGTACGCTGATCCTGCCGCTTACAGAACTGTAGCTGCAGCTGAATTCTTTTACGGAAGGCGGCAGGTACGGGCTGATCTTAACCTTCTTAAAGCCCGGTTCCTCCGGGATGATCCCTGCTATCCCATTATAGTACCATTCTGTGATATGGCCCATCATATCATGGCAGTGGCTGCGGGGATTCTTTTCCCAATATTCACCCAGGGTCGTTTCCCCATCCATTACAAACGCATAGTAACTGGGGTGTGTTTTGTTTAAAATAAATTGTGCAGTCAGGTCATTCATTCCATATCTGCGGGCAGCCTGTATCACATATGGGAGCCCTACTTCCCCCGCTATAAATGCCTGCTTCTCTTCCAAAGACATTCTAAAGGCCTTTACCACATCCTCCGTCTTCTCTTCAGGAACCATTCCCCAATAAAGGGGGAGCGCCTGACTGGCCTGAGTTATAAATATTTTCTCAGGATGATCCCATGCCCGATAACACCACATATTTTTCTCTGTATCCCATATGAGCAGTTTTTCATTATAATTTTGTCTCACCCGGGCGGCAAATACCTCCAGCTTACCAGCATCATCAGCTCTCCCCAAAATATCAGCAAATTTTTTCAGAGTTATGGTATCCGCATACAGAAACACAGTCTCTATATTTTCTCTCAGCAATTCTCCTTCCGGATTCCCCCAATCCCCCAGGCCATGGCTGATAAACCCTTCTGCTGTCATTTTTGTTTTTAAATGGTCCAGATATCTCATTCCGGCTTCATAATTTTCCTGAATGATTCTTATGTCACCATAAAATTGGTAATGCCACCAGACTCCTAAAATACATGTGCTCCCCCAGGCTATAATATCATAGAAACTGCCCATTCCGGGGACCGGCATCACATTAGGCATATAGCAGGGGCACTGCGAGGGCATCAGGCCGGTTCCCGGCCATATCTTGTTCCCTTCAAAATCGTAGAAATAGTCCTCCACCGTATGCTGGTCTGTCCGCATATCCAGCAGAAATTTTTCCCAGAGCTTCCTCCCGTCTTTCATATACATGATGGAAGGAGCCATCAGGTGGTTGGGCTCCTGCCAGGCAAAACGTTCTATAGCAGGACAGTCCGTGTGGACGCTTACCATGTTTGCCTCCACTGCTTTTTCTACCAGATCATAGATCTGCTCATAACGCTTGTCATCACATGTAAATGTGCCGTCCGTTTTCCATGCACTGGATACAGCATGTGCCTTAATGCTGCGCAAAAGCGGCTCTGTCTCTGTGTAAACCTTTTCAACTGCCATATATCTGCCTGCAAAGTAAGTAAACTTCATCCTGAAATTTTCCCACTCCCCATCCTCCCCCAAAATGAAAGTAATGCAGGAGTCTACGTTCACCCACCCTTTTGCATACTGGTCTGCATCCCCGTCTGCCGTCAGCTTTTCCGCAGGATAAAATTTCAGCATATCTCCCTTTTGTCCGCATGCCTCAGCCTCTAAGATCCCTGACATATTTTGCCCGAAATCATAAATTTCTCTGCTGCCTGTCTTATGCAGAAACCTGCCTTCATAAGTATGTATCACTTTTACCGGGGGCTGGAACTGTTCCTCCAACTTTCCTTCAGGCGCCTCATTTTCCGGCACAGCCAGGACCTGCTCCCAACAGGAGTCATCAAACCCTGCCCCGCTCCACCCTTTTTGTCTTAACCGCCCGTCAATTATCTCCGATCCATAGACATTGCTCATCACTACAGGATGCGCTTTCTTTCTAAACGTCTCATCTGCACTAATTATATCCATACTCCCGTCTTTATAAAGTATCTTAAGTTCCAGGGCGAAAACAAGATACTTTCCAAAAGGTTTATAGCCATTAGGATTCGGCGGCATAAATTCCGGGAATTTAAAAGTATAATATTGGTCTGTCTTAATGAACCACCCGTTTCCTACCTCTGCCCCCAGAGCGTTCTCTCCCGGCCGGAGATAATCAGTCACATCGAAGGTCACATACTGGATCAATTTCCTATAATTTGTCCATCCCGGGTCCAGCTCATGGTCACCCACTTTTTTCCCGTTTATATAGAAAATAAATTGCCCAAGGCCGCATACCCTGGCCACCCCTTTTTCTATCTCTTTTCCGATCCGGAATTTCTTTCTGACATAGAATGGTTCTGCTGTCCCGGCAGTAACCCATTTCTCTAATGCTGCCATAGGCTCCTTTACTCCCTTTCACTTATAATCGTTAAATAATTACTCATAATCGTAACTGTTCAGTACCCTCACAGTTACATGCTAAAATCCATTTAAAATCGCCTGCGGCGATGGGATTTTTGCACCCTTGAATCATTTTCTTACGGTCTGTGCAGTAAATGCACAGACCTGCTGAATAGTTATTCATAATCTTCTATTTTCCACTCATCTAACCATTCTATGTACACTTTGTCCTTATCAAATTTTAAAGGAAGCCAGACATACTCGGACACAGAGGAATTTATCCTCATATCTTTCGCATCTTCCGGTGAAAACACAAATTCAGCTGCCGGGTCAAAAATCCTCCTGAATTTTTCCTGAATCAAATCAGAATACTCACCGCTTTCCCATTTATCTCCTGCTAATACTGGCAATTCCGGCCTCCAGCGGTCTGCAAGCGCTATATACAGGTCTTTTTTTCCCGGATGCTTAAAGACTGATGTGATCTGTGAATTAAAAGAGGTCTTTGTCGTATCATTCAGGTGCGGATTCCCCTGTATTTCATATGGCCCCATCCAATCCGCTGCTGCCGATGCCTCTGATGGGTTGGAATAATACCCGGTTGTGCCGGACGTAATCATATAATGCAGGCCGTTTCTGTAAAAATATGCGGGAGCTTCCCGGGCATCCGGCGGAGCAGTATGCGGAAAGTGTTCGGTATACTCCCCAAGTACATCCGTATAATCATCATTCAGCCGCACAATATAAATGCTTGTATGAGGTCTCTGGCTGATCAGATATCCCTTCTTTGTTTTATCATCAGCTTTCAGGTCGAAATCTCCCACATTTAAGCCGCAGGGATTAACCCTGCGATTAATTATTTTGTAGGGTCCAAGTAAATGATCTGAGATAAGTACTGTAAAGTATGGCGGTTCCCCCATAATCTTCAGCCACGCCACATATTTCTGTGTAGTTTCATTATAAATGATATGGGGCCTGTCCATCATAGAAGCAGGGTGCAGGGGAGAAGTTTCATCTTCCGTATCAGGCGGAATAATGATTCCCTCGTTTTTCCAATTATACATATCTTTCGAGGAATAACACCTCACCCCCCAGTGCCAGATATTATTCTCTCCTGTGGTTTTCTCTTTATTTTCACCGTACCAGTAAAAAGTATCACCCACAGAAATTATACTTCCGCCGTGTGCCTGTATCCTGTTTCCATCCGTATCCAGCCATGGCTGGCCGGGTTTTATTGATTCATACATTTTTACACCTCATTTTTTCTGTTTAAACAATCTTTTCTATATTGATTAGGCGTGATCCCCAATTTTTTCTTAAATATCCTCACAAAATAAGAGGAATACGAAAAGCCTGCCCTCTGGGCAATCTCTACAATGCTTAAATCCGTGGAAGAAAGCAGCTGCTGTGCCAGAAGGAGCCTCTTATTAATAATATAATCACTTAAAGACAGCCCTGTTTCTTTCTTAAACAGTTTTGTCAGGTAATCCGGGCTCATATATACTAAATCCGCCAGTTCATCTCTGGATATTTCCACTGAGAGGTTCTCTGTTATCTTCTTTTTCACCGTCTCCACAGCTGAACTTTTTTCCTCCTGATGAGTCATATCACCCCAGATATTTTCCAGCTCTCTGGCAGTCCTGCCTTTCTGCATCTCCAGCAGGCCTTTTTGCAGGATCTGCTCCAGCTCTTCATAGGGGATGGGCTTTAACACATAATCAAATGCTCCCAGGCGGAGCGCTTCCTGGCAGTAGGAAAAATCCGCATGGCAGGTATAAAAGATGCAGATAATCTCCGGATACTCCTCACGCACTTTACAGATTAATTCCAGCCCGCTCCCTCCCGGCATTTCAATATCGCTGATCATTATATCTACATGATGCATTCTCAGCACACCAAGAGCGTCCTTTATGCCAGCGGCACAATAACATTTTGTTATGCCAAGGCTTTCCCAGTTAACTCCCTTTTGCAGCCCCATAAGCGCAATTTCTTCATCATCTACAAGTAATATACTGTATCCTTTCATTCCTCAGTATCCTCCCTCCAGGTCAGGGGGATCAGCAGAATTGTGACTGCGCCCTCCTCATTTTTTAACTCCATTTTGGCTTTATCCCCAAAAATAAACCGCAGCCTTTGACGCACATTCAGGATTCCAATATTAAACCTTTCATCCCTGGGCTTTTGTTCATTCATGGCCTCTAAAACCTCCTGGCTGTATCCAGTCCCATTGTCCCTGATCTCTATCTGTACATACAGCTCCCCATCTATTTCGTTCAGCTTTCCGCATACAGACAGCCTGTTGTGCTGCTCAAAACTGACGGCATATTTAATGCTGTTTTCCACAAAGCTCTGAATCACGAAAGGCGGTATCATAGCGTCCTCAATTTCACTGCTTATATTTGCCTGATATTCAATACGGTCCGGAAAACGCATTTTCTGGATCTTCATATAATTATCCACATGCTCTATCTCCTGGGAAACCGTCACCAGGTTCTCCGGGCGCCTGAACATATACCGGGAATATTCAACCAGGCTCATGGTCATTTCCTGGATGAGCGCATAGTCATGCACCTCTGCCAGGGAATATATAATATTCAGTGCATTGAGGTAGAAATGAGGATTTATCTGGAGCTGGAGGCACTGCAGATAGGATTTCTGTGCTGCCAGTTCATTTTCATAATTCTGGATCTTCAGTCCTTTAATTTCCGATACCATTTCGTTGAAATTATGGATCATGCTGCTGTATTCCGAAATCCTGCTGTCATCTTTAACTGCCAGGTCCCATTCTCCGTCTCCCACCTTTTTCATGGCCAGCTCCATTGACCTGATCGGCTGGTATAGAGATCTGCGGATTGAAAAAGCCATCGCAGCAATCACCACCAGGAAACCTGCGACAAAGGCAGCAATAAGGTTTCGCATCCATTTAAGCTGTCCGTTTACCAGGCTTGCCTTTGTCCATGTCCCGATATAAAAATCCCCCTGCTCTGAGAGGTAGTTCAACTGCAGGTATTGTTCCCCGTCTTTTTTCAGGAGCCTTCCATTGTTGTTAATATCAATGCTTTCCTGAAAACCTTCTGTCTGTGATATTATATTTCCATCCACATCTGCCAGGAAAGCCAGGCACCCTTCTTCACTTGCCAGCCCTTTCAATGGCTCGAGGACTGCCCTGCCATCCAGGCACATGCCAAGGTAGCTGTTCCTTATTTTGTAAAAACGGATCACATATCCCCTGGATCCGTTTTTTAAAAGCAGATAGCCACGGCCAAGGGAAGACCCTTTCTCCAGCTTATTATCTATATACTCCTTTACCTGCCTTTCCAGATCCTTTCTTTCCGGATAATCTGCCTGTTTTGCCGAAACCTGAAGCAGAACTTTATCAGGGCTGGGCGGACTGTAAAAGAACAGGAATTCCAGAGAATCATTCCAGCCTGCGATTTTCTTCAGGTTACGTGTAAGGCTTTGTTTTGCCATAAAAATCTTTGTATTATCGTTACCTGTCTCAATCATGGTAATCTCTTCGGAATCAGTAAAGTGCTGATAGAGGTACCCCTGCAGGGAAGATAAATTTGTATTGGCATTATCCACGTTTAACTTCAAAATTGCCTGCCTGTTCTCTATTTCCTGTGCAAGCAGATTATCCATACTCACTTTGGAGAAAGCAGCTAAAATAGCAGCACTTATAAACAACAGCAGCAATATCATCCCGGTAATCCAGTGCAGCAAGGTATATTTTTTCTTATTTACAAGCTTTTCCATCGGTTTTCCTCCCCAGCTTTATACCATTATTGTAACTGCTTATAAGTGAAACCTCAAGCCAAAGCCCGCTGAAATTATCTTATATAATAAGCCGCAGACAGCCCGCTTACGCTGTCAGGCCCCGCAAACACCCTAAACTCCCCCGGCTCCACTATATACTGGCAGCTTCGGTTGTAGAATCCCATATCCTTTACCGGAACCTGGAAAGAAATTTCTTTTTCCTCCCCGGGCTTAAGCATAATCTTGCGGAAAGCTTTTAACTCCCTGACAGGGCGCACGCAGCTGCCCGCCAGATCTCTTATATAAAGCTGCACTACTTCCTCACCTGCCCTGCTGCCTGTATTTGTTACCTTCACACTGCAGCAGAGGCTTTCATCCTGCTCCAGCACCTCCTTCTCCAGCTTCAGGCTGTCATAGGCAAAAACCGTATAGCTGAGCCCGTATCCAAAAGGATACAAGGGCGTAAACGGGACATCCTGGTACTTAGACGTAAACTTGAAATCACTCCCCGGCTTCCCTGTATTCGGATGGTTATAATACATGGGTTCTTGCCCGCCCTCATTTGCAAAGGTCACTGTCAGTTTGCCGCTGGGGTTATATTTCCCATAGAGGATTTCTGCCACTGCATTTCCAAACTCAGTCCCTAAATGCCAGCCCTCCAGGATAGCGCCGATCCCGGGGCAGTCCTGTAAGCACCTTACCGCCAGCGGACGGCCATTTATCAGTACAACTGCCACAGGTATTTTAAGTTCAGCCAGGCCCAGCAGAAATTCTTCCTGCAGCCCTGCCAGGTGCAGATCCGCCCTGGAAGCCGCCTCACCGCTCATATATGCCTCTTCTCCGGCCACTGCGATCACCATGTCCGCCTTTTTAGCCATCTCATATGCTTCCTCAAATCCATCACGGCCGCCCTTTACGCCAAAGCCTTTTATGTACGTGATTTCCACACCTTCCGGTGCATAATTTTTCATACCGTCAACAATAGTTACCTGGGTATCTGTCCTTCCTGTAAAAGACCACGGCCCCATAAGAGCCTGCCTGTCATCAGCCAGTTCCCCGGTTATCAGGATTTTTTTTACACCCTTTGCTATAGGAAGAATCCCGTCATTTTTCAAAAGTACAGCACAACGCTTCCCCACGTCCAGAGCTGTTTTTCTGTTTTCCGGCGAAAGTACGGTATCACAGATCAGTTTAGGATCATAAGCCCATTCTTTATCAAAAAGCCCGAATTCAAATTTTTTAGTGAGGACCCTGCGGACTGCCCTATCCACGTCTTCTTCCTCTATTTCGCCTTCTTCCACCAATTCTTCCAGATATTGTATGTAATCAAGCGAGGACATGTCCATGTCACCGCCTGCCAGAAGAGACATCTTTGCAGCCTCTTTTTCATCTTTTACAGCCCCATGCACGGCGCACTGCTTTACAGCTTCCGCATCACTTACAACAAATCCCTCAAAACCCAATTTCCCGCGCAGGATGTCTGTAAGCAGCCATTTATCCATTGTGCAGGGAATCCCATTCAGATCGTGGAATGCGCTCATTACGGCGCCTGCGCCTGCATCCACCGCTGCTTTAAAGGGGGGCAGGTAAGTCTCAAACAGCTGCCTCTCTGACATATCCACTGTATAGTAATCCTGACCTCCGCTGACAGCCCCATATGCCAGAAAATGCTTTGCGGATGCCATCAGGCGGCATCCATCCTCTTCCTCCCGCTGAAATTCCCGCACCTGGACCTTCGCTATCTCACCTGCCAGATAAGGATCCTCCCCCGGGCTTTCCACAATCCTGCCCCATCTCGCATCCCTGGCAATATCCAGCATGGGCCCAAAGGTCCAGTTCACCCCTGACACCCAGGCCTCCCTTTTTGCCGTCTGAGTGCTGCGCCGCACCGCATCCATGTCCCAGCTGCAGGACAAGGCCAGAGGAGTGGGGAATATAGTCCTGTAGCCCCGGATAACATCCACCCCCACAAACATAGGTATTCCAAGACGGCTGTTCTCCCTGGCAGCCTTAGTGCCCCTGGCTATTTTTTCATCATCGTACAGGTTCACATAATTTCCAAGCTCCCCTCCCGCTATTTCATCCTCCCTGAGATCTTCTTCACACATAGCAAGTCTCCTGTCCAATTCTTCCTTTGACAGGCGCCCCTGCAGCATCTGTGACACCCAGGTATCTATGTCAGCCTCAAATCCCGGCAGCGTACAGTTCATTGTAGTTCCCGCCTGGTTTAATTGGCCTATTTTTTCCCTCAGAGTCATTTTACTTAATAATTCTTCTACCCTGTCTTTAATCGTCATCGTCATATGCTTATCTCCTCTTGACATACACCACGGTATTTACCGGAAGTTATACCTGGCTACCCCTTTACTGCCCCCATTGTCATCCCTTTTACAAAGTATTTTTGGAAAAAGGGGTAGATACAGAGTATAGGCACCGCTCCGAGGACTGCTACAGCCATCCTGACAGCAGTGGTCGGCACAGAAGCCGCACCCACATTTCCCATAGTTGCCGTCTGTTTCAGATATTGGGCATTTGTCAGCATACGGTTCAGAAGCCCCTGAATGCTGTTCAGCCCCGGCTCAGTTATATAATACAGGTTATTATTCCAGTCATTCCAATACATCAGACCTGCCATCAGACCCACAGTTGCCAGAATCGGAAGGCTCATAGGCATGACGATCTTAAACAGGATATAGAATTCATTCGCACCGTCTATACGGGCGCTTTCCAGCACTTCCGGCGGAATATTCTGCTGGAAATAGCTGCGCATCATCATAATAGTAAAACCGTTAGTAAGAAGTGACGGGAACAATAATGCTGCAAACGTATTTTTTATGTGGAATATCTGTGTCCACATCATATACGTTGGCACAAGGCCGCCTGCAAACAGCATAGTAAAAAACACAAAGAAGTTAAAGAAACTTCTGCCCGGCATATCCTGCTTAGACAGCGGATATGCGATCATCGTAGTGATCAGCAGGTTAATGGCAGTGCCGGACGCTGTCAGGAGGATAGTCACCCCATATGCCCTGAATATGCTGTTGTCTCCCAGGAGAAATTTATACGCTTCCGTGCTGAATTCTTTTGGGATAAAGAAGTATCCGTCTTTAATGAGGCTGCTTTCTGCTGTAAAGGATGATGCGATCAGCAGAACAAATGGCGCCACACAGCAGATACAAATAAGAATCAAAATAACATTAATAAATATGTCGTACCCTTTTCTATTCTCAACCATAATACCCTCCTAAAACATGGCGTTTTCTCTGCTTATCCTGCGGATCACAGCATTTGTCCCAAGGACCAGTATAAATCCTACCATTGACTGATAAAAACCTGCTGCCGCACTCATGCCTATATTCCCGTTTTTCATTAATCCGTAGAATACATATGTATCTATAGTCTGAGTTACACTAAACAAAGCTCCTGACTGCATGGGTACCTGATAAAACAGGCCAAAATCTGAGTAAAACATCTTTCCGATGGAAAGGATGGTCAATGTGATGATCGTCGGCTTCAGACAGGGCAGCGTAATTTTTGTAAACCTCTGCCACCTGGTGGCCCCGTCCAATGCAGCCGCTTCGTAATACCCCGGATCAATCCCGCCCAGGTTCGCCAGGTACATAATACAGCTGTATCCTACCCCCTTCCAGATATTGATAAATATCAGGATAAAGGGCCAGTATTTTGTTTCAGAATAGAAAGATACCGGCTGCAGCCCCAGAGGTTCCAGAATATAATTATTAATGAAGCCTGTATCAGATGACAGAAATGCATTTGCCAGATATGCCACTACTACCATGGAGATCATATAGGGGAGCAGTACAAGCGTCTGATAAACCTTTTTTCTTTTTTTAGATACAATGTCATTCAAAAATACGGCAAGCCCTATGGCCGATACAGTACCTGCAATAATAAATGCCAGATTATAAAGTATCGTATTCCGGGTTATGATCCATGCATCCTTCGTGGCAAACAAAAACTCAAAGTTCTGCAGTCCGATCCAGGGGCTGCCAAAAATTCCATCCCGCACATTGTACTTTTTAAATGCGAGCACCAGGCCGGACATGGGCATATAGTTATTAATAAACAGATAAATCAGCGCCGGGAGCATCATAATATAAAACGGCCAGTATTTCTTTATCTGTACTGCAAGGCTCTTTTTTTTCATACCAGCAAATTCCTTTCCTTATTTATGAAAGGTGCCGTTTTCACAGCACCTTTCAGGGTTCATGCAGCTATTTTGTACAAAGTAACTATCCGGCTCCTACTCCTTTGCTGCCAGCCATTCATCTATCTGCTTTTGTTTCTCTTCTATAACTCTGTCAATGCCCGCATCTTTTAATGCCTGCTGGAATTTAGGCAGGACTTCATCCACATCCACTGCCCCCACTTCCAGGCCGTATGCATACTCTTTAATCACATTCGTGCAGGCGGTTATCTCGTTGGCTACAGGAGCACTGTTAAATACCCAGCCCATAGCTGCGGATTTCCGGGCTTCTTTATTGAACTCACCCATCTTTGTTCCAAGGTCTTTTGTTGAGGCAGCCCACTGGCCTGCGATATATGTGTTCGGCCAGATCCAGGTCATTTCAGGATGATAGGTACAGCTTGAGGCATCAATGCCTTCCGGATAGAATAAGGTTCCGTCATCCTGTACTGTATAATGCATCCCTTCAATACCGTAATTCAGAAGATTAGATACTTCTGCATCCGTATACATCAGGTTCAGGAACTTCATAGCCGCTTCCGGCTCTGCTGAGGTATATGGGATAGCCCACATTAATGCTGTCACGTTCATGGTGCTGGCAAGAGGCTCGGTTAATGCAATTGTCCCCATGGGGAATCCGCAGTTCTGAGTCTGTTCTTCCACAATACCCGGATTTCCTGTGGTAATAGAACAAAATGCATTTCCCGACTTAATAATTACACTGTAAGCTTCTGTGGACGTTGCCGTATCTTTTGCGATGAATCCGGCTTCATACCACTTTCTCATCTCACGCACGATCTTTTCATATTCATCCGTTTCAAAAAGATTTACAACTTCAGCCCTTTCCCCATAATTCATCAATACGCCCAGCTCATCTTCCAGCTTGTCCCAATTGTATGAATCCCACTGGTTAAGCGTACTTCCTGCATTTGATACAAACATGGTCATATCGGGATAAGCTTTTTGTACAGCCTCCATGATCGGGAACCAGTCTTCTATGGTTTTTACATTACTTACATCCAGGCCAAGCTCGTCTACTATATCCTGGCGGTATGTAATATTTTTCGTTGCTGCAAAATCCTTCTGGGACGGGATTCCATATAAATGTCCGTCCACATACCCTGCATTCAGAAATTCATCGTCCAGATATTCTGCTATCCCCTGTCCATATTCCGCATACAGGTCTTCCATTTCCATGAAGGAGCCCTGGCGCACCCCTGTTGCAACGCCGCCCATATTCGGCATCAGGTCTACTGCTTCACTTCCGCTCAAAAGCAGGTTGTACTGCTCAAACCACTGGCCGATATCTAAAACAGTCCAGTTTACTTCCACACCAATCTTTTCACGGCTGATTTCATTGATGGCATCCTGTATCATCTGGTTATCTGTGGTATTCCCGATCCCCATGGTATACATATTGATAGTTTTCACATCGTCTGCACGCGCCTCCGCGCCGCAGGTTCCTGCTGCTAAAACTGCTGCAAGTGCTGTAAGTCCCATTGCTTTTACTTTTCTTTTCATTTCCGCGCTTCCTTTCCTAACTTGTCCTCTATTAAGTTTTTGTAATATCATTATAACTAACCAAAAAAATCCTATCCATAATTTTTCCGTCATTTCCATTATACTTTTCCGTCATCTGTATTATTTTTTAGTGATTATTACAACATATTTAAAGGCGGACCGCAATACTCTCTATTGACTTTTCTTATTTATATAATTATAATACAGTTACGCGCTTCCTAAAATTGTATTAGGAGGTATTTCTATGTCAAAAACACATTTCGTGGAACCATCTGCCCTTTCCCGGCAGGAATTATTTTTTAAGGCATTGCCCAGAACGAATGCCCCTTATTATCTTCTGCCTGATGACTCCCTTACTATTGTAAAAGAACTGGATCAGATGGATCATGCCTTTTCTGAAAAAAGCCTCCATGAATCCAGTTTCATACCTGCCGGCTACGATATCACTGTCATGAAACATCCCCGGTATACACCAGCCATTTCACATTCCCATGATTTTATTGAAGTCGTATACGTTTTGCACGGCTGTATCACTAATTTCATAGGCACAGTCCCCCTGGCACTCTCACATGGTAATATATGCATAATCGGCAAGCACACACCTCATGCACTTGCCGCTTACTCTGATGACTGTATCTGCTACAACCTTTTGATCCGTTCCTCGACCTTTGAAAAAGTCTTTCTGGGTATCCTGCCGGAAAATGACCTCTTATCTGCTTTTATAATGAAAAGCCTTTATGGCAGTTATACTAATTCTTACCTCTATTTTCCTGCAGGGCCGGACCAGCGGATCATGGACTGTTTCTTCAATATTTACGAAGAATCTCTCCAAAATAAACCTTATTCCAGGCATATGCTAAATACGCTCGTATCTACCTTTTTCATCACCCTGCTGAGGCATTACAGCGCCCTGGCCATTTCTTCCAGCCCTGTAAAACAAAATTCTGCCAACCAGAATATATCTGCGATCCTGTACTATATACAGCAGCATTATGACACGATCACTATGAAAAAGCTGGCCAGTCTTTTTCATTATAGTGAACGCCACCTGGGAAGGATTCTGAGAGAGTACACCAACTGTTCTTTCAAAGACCTGATTCACCAGCTCCGGCTGAGCAAAGCTGCTGAAATGCTGAAAAATACAGAGCTTCCTGTTACAGACATCATAACTGACATCGGCTATACAGATTATGGTTTCTTTTACCGGCTGTTTAAATCAGAGTATCACCTCACTCCGGCAGAATACCGTAAAAAATATGCATGTAAACGTGGAAGCTCTGATACTTAAATTAGGGTACCTCCTCCGCTGTGAAGCCATACCACAACTGGCCTCTTTACTTCTGTATCCAGAGTCGGTGTCCATACCTTCAGGATATTTCTCATCCTGTCTGATCCGGACAGGCTTTGGCCGCTGTTACTCACTGACTGTTATAGATCCATCCTCATTCCTTGAAAACTGCTTCAGGAAATCCCAGGCTGCATAGCTGCTTCCGGCCAATACTGCATGTGCCTGATTTGACATGGTTGCAAAAACCGTATAGGTATTTCCATCCTGACTGGCCATATAATTTTCCGTAATTGTATGAACCGGGTTCGCTGTAGCCTTTTCTATTGTTTCCGAGAATTCCATGCCCCACACAGGGTCCGCTTTGGCATCATAGCCCGGATATTCTATTTTGTTCATTGCAAACAGCCTCTGAATCAGGAAGTCCGCTTCTACTTCACCTGTTTCTGTCAATTCATCCTCATGCCCAAATCCTGCCTGATGCGGAAATACCGGAAGGCCGTCATCAATGCCCGCCAGATAATATACAGGAATAATGCTGTCTTTCATTTCAGGAAGTTGAACACCAGAAGCGTCCATCGGGGCAATTCCTGCAAAAAGTTCCGGGTACTGCAGGCCCAGTTCAAAGCTTTTAATCGAGCCCATAGAAAATCCGCTGGCGTATACTCTTGTTTTATCAATAGCAGGATAATTATTTTCGAGAATTTTAAGGAGTTCCACAATCTCTTCCGCCGTGCGCTCTACATGCTGATTGACTGCCACAACCATAAACCCATTCTCTTTGCCAACTAGAGGCCATTCAGAGGCAATTGCCTGATATTCTGCATGGTTCCCGCCTCCATGGAATGTAAATACCAGCGGCACAGAGCCTTCTGCACTCATATCTATATCTTCCGGAATATATTCATACCACTCCATAGGCTTTCCATTAATATCTGCTGTTTCAATATTTACCTGGATCCCATACTCTGTATAATCATATACTGGTAAGAGTTCATAGGACTCTTCTGCAATACCGGAAAGCTGCCTCCTCACTTTAGAGAGAACATTATCCCAGCCGCTTCGGATGATATCTTTATCAAACCCTTCTGAAGACACATCAGCTACCATGAAATTTTTTAACCTGGATCCAGAATTTGTATAAAGTGTACCCTTATCAACGGGCTCTTCTGTGTCCGTACTGTTCATTTCCTTAAAAGCTCCTACCAATTCCGTACTTCCGCCTCCAATCACTGCAGGCATTCCAATTGAACATGATGCTTCCTGCACAGAAGGATTAAAAAGCATAATCCCTGCCGGAACATAATGGAAATCGGTAAAAACAAAGAATTTTTTCATTGTCTCTTTTGCTAAATATTGAGCGGTAAAATCTGCCCCTTTTCCTTCTGCAATAACATAAATCCTCTGGCTTGTCCCAATCAGTTTATCTCCTGCTGCATTTTTCCCAGTCCCGGATCCCGTATCTTCAGAAAAAATATCTACCAGAGAGTACAAATATGCCTCTGCATCTGCCTCCCCCCAGGTATCTCCTACCGGGTTTACAAAGACTACGGAACAATTCTCTTCCTTAGCAATGTCATCCAGGCCTGAAGATTCCAAAACACTTTCAACATCCCGGACTGTCACAGCACTGTCCCCATACACCATGATCACCGGAGTGCCAGGACCCACCGGCCTGATACCAGCTGGCGTATAGACAATAAATTCTACCTGGCCTCTATTTTCTTCCTCTACCACAACATCCCTGCTGATTTTTTCCAAAACTCCAGACGCGGTCTCTGTTTTTTCCCCCTCCAGTGGTGTGACCTCCGGAATCTGGGGTGCCTCAGCCTCCTGGTTTTCTCCCGCATCCTCTGTGCCTGCCTCTGCCGTTTCCCCCGCAGTCTCCATATCTGCCCCTTCTGCATTAACCGGAAGTGAAGAACAGGCTATAACCCCTGCCATCAAAAATACACCTGCTTTCTTAAATGCTTCTAACCTTTTCATAAATACATTGCCTCCTTCTCTTTGATATAAACTATTATAAAATAGAGATGTCCCTGATAAAATTATCCAACGGGACATCATGGTTGTTCAAACCGGACATTCAATTAAAGCGGTACAAATATTGGAGGCCATTAAAAGTCAAAGGAAATTATTGTAGGAATAGGGACTACAAAGAATTGTACAGAGCTCCTGGCGTATAGCATAGAAGCCAGGCGACAGGAGCAGAAGAGAAAAAGCAAGGAGAAATCCTCTCCTTTTTAAGAACCGAACTACTCTTTATTGTTTATCTCATTCATATAGCCAGCAGTTATTATGCCAGCAGGTAAAGCAACAATAGCGATACCAAAAACAGACGAAATCATGGTAACAATCCTTCCTGCGGTAGATACCGGGTAAATATCGCCGTAGCCTACCGTGGTGAGAGAAACAGTAGCCCAATATATAGCTTCAAAAAAATTATTGAACGAATTAGGTTCAACATTAAATACAATCAATGCAGAGACAACAATATATAGAGCTGCAAGCATACATACAGCAGACAGTGCCTCTTTTGACGAATTAAATACTTTTACGATGATTGCAATATTTTTAGAATAACGGAAAGTCTTAAAAATACGCAAAACCCGCATGGCACGAGCCATTCTTAACATTTTAAACAATTTTAGACTATTGTTTACAATAGAAACAGACGGCAATATGGCGATTAAATCTATAATAGCCATAAAAGAAAACGGGTAGCGTATGAATGAAAAGACCTTTTTCCGACTATATTTATAGTCTGCAGTAATTAGTCTTAACAGATAATCAATAATAAAAATTGAAACCGTGACTTTATCAGATGCACGAAAAAATGTGCTTTCATGTTTGAAAAATAGTGGGATAACACTAACAATAATAGTGACAATCATAATATAATCGTATATTTTACTAAGCGTGTTCGAACCATCGCCGGGTTCAATGATACCGTACATTTTTTCCCTCATAATACACCATTCCTTTACTATGTAGTTAGAATATAGTCAGCGTGCTGACTTTTAACGCAATTCTATTGGAATTGAAAGAAAAAATCCCCAGCCGTATAATTAAGGCTGGAGATTTTTATATACCCGCTTAACAGAAAGCGTTTTATATTTGATATGATAGTGATATGTGTCCGGAATTCTACGTATCAACAGCTGACGCCTATTTTACCTGTAGATAATATCTTCTCTTCCCGGTCCATTAGAGATCATGGTAATCGGGAATCCTATCTGCTCTTCTGCAAATTCTATATATTTGCGGCAGTTTTCAGGTAAATCTTCATACTTTTTGATTCCCCTGATATCAGACTTCCAGCCGGGAAGTGTCTTCAGGACTGGTTTAGCTTTATCAAGCTTTGCTGTAGTCGGGAAATCTGTTGTCACTTCCCCGTCGATCTCATAGCCCACACATACAGGGATCTCTTCCAGATATCCAAGCACATCCAGCACGGTAAATGCTACATCTGTAGTACCCTGGATGCGGCAGCCGTACTTTGTGGCTACGCAGTCGAACCATCCCATACGTCTCGGACGTCCTGTAGTCGCGCCAAACTCTCCGCCGTCTCCTCCGCGCCGTCTCAGTTCATCTGCTTCCTCACCGAAGATCTCGCTTACAAATGCTCCTGCGCCTACAGCGCTTGAGTAAGCTTTTACGACTGTGACGATCTTCTTGATCTCATAAGGAGGGATTCCCGCACCGATGGCTCCGTAAGCAGCCAGAGTGGAGGAAGATGTTACCATCGGATATATACCGTGGTCAGGATCTTTCAATGAACCAAGCTGTCCTTCCAGCAGGATCTCCTTACCTTCCTTTAATGCCTCCCACAGAAATGCTGATACGTCGCACACGTAAGGCGCCACCATATCTCTGTAGCCGTGAAGCTCTTCCAGAAGGTCTTCCGGTTTTATGGCCGGTTTATGATATAAATGTTCCAAGATGACATTTTTCTGTTCACAGATACGCACTACTTTTTCCTGAAGCAGTTCTTCATCAAAAAGCTCACTGACCTGGAACCCTATTTTTGCATATTTATCAGAATAGAATGGGGCAATACCAGACTTTGTAGAGCCAAAGGACTTCTTGCCAAGACGTTCCTCTTCACACTGATCAAATAAAATGTGATAAGACATCACGATCTGCGCGCGGTCTGATACAAGTATCTTCGGGGCGGGCACATCCCTGTCCACAATGCTCTTTATTTCATTAAATAAAACTGGAATATTTAAAGCAACTCCGTTTCCGATAACACTTGTAGTGTGGTCATAAAATACTCCTGAAGGCAATGTATGAAGCGCGAACTTTCCATAGTTGTTCACAATAGTATGTCCCGCATTTGCACCTCCCTGGAATCTTACGATGATATCGGCCTTCTCAGCCAGCATATCCGTGATCTTGCCCTTTCCTTCGTCTCCCCAGTTTGCTCCCACTACTGCCTGTACCATATGCATATCCTCCTGTATGGATTTCACTTTTTTCTCGTTTAAGAGGGCCTCTGCCCTAACGATGATAGTATACTACATTTTATACCATAAGTAAAATTAATATTTTTTATGTTACACATAACTGAAACTTATATTGCTGTTTAGATGATTAGAGGCGGGGAGGACGCTTTGCATTGTAGGTAGTGAATCAGCGGAAGGGGCAGACGGCGGGCGTGTGGTTTCGGGGTTCTGTCCGAACCGCTGTGTCCTGAAAATCTAAGGTTCCAAAGTCTGCTTGAACCGTGAAAGGCGGGCGGAAACTCGGTGCGTTTGCCTGATGCAAACGCCCCTCAGACAGTTCCGCCCTTGAGCGCAAGCGCTCACTTTCACTGACCGCAGCCTCTGGAACCTAAGATTTTCATGTCCTCGCTCAAGTCCTTCACCCCGAAACCACACGCCCGCCGCCTGCCCCTCCCGCTAATGCCAAGTTTATCGATGCAAAGCTGGCTCCCGTAATGAGGCTGAGGTATGGGTGAGGCCACTACTTTATTGGATCCCAGGAACATAGCGGAATCAGTTATTTATTTTGAAACTGGAGACTCCATAGAAAAGATTTTAACCAAACTTTTTCGCATACATAGTAGTCTTCTACCTCAACCCAAGCCTGTTTATAACAGCCAGCTTTGTGCCAGTAAATTTGGCGCCGTCAGGCAGGGCAGGGAAGGGGTTCAGGGTGGCGGACTATAGTGAGGACATGAAACTCTTAGGCTGCGGGGAACGCGGTCAGCAAAAACGAGTGCTTGCACTCGAGGCCGGAGCTGTCTGAGGGGCGGTTGCATCGGCAAACGCACCGAGTTTCCGGCCGCTTTTTGCGGTTCTAGCGTTCCCCGCAGCCTTAGAGTTTCAGGACGCAGCGGTTCGGACAGAACCCTGAACCCCTTCCCTGCCCTGTCTGACGGCTCACTGCCCCTCACACAAAGCGTCCTGTTACTCCGCTAAACAGCACTCCCCCATCCCCCCAATCAGCTTCTGCGCCGCTGCGGACGGTGGATTTTTCTTATCCTGGACCAGGCAGATCTGTCTGGCGGGTATCTCGTTATCCAGTTCGAGCTCGAAAAGCTCTCCACTCTCCAGGAATGGGAGCGCAAAGTCTTTGACTATTTCTGCAATGCCCAGATCTCTTTTAGCGAACTGGACAAGTATATCACTTGTGGCCAGCTCTATCTCCGGATTTAAGATCACGCCGTTTTCAGCCAGCACCCTGTCCATGTATCTTCTTGTGCTGGTGTTCTTCTCCAGGCAGATGACCGGCAGATCCTCCAGGTCACTGAAGCTCAGCCTCACATTTTTTAAATAAGAAAACTTTGTTCCGGCCACAAAGATGTCCTGTATGCTGCGCACAGGCCTTGCCTCCAGGTCTGCACGTTCTTCAAAGGGCTGAGTCACAACCCCGAAGTCTATACGTCCCTCCTGGAGGTATCTGAGGGTTTCCGGTGTCGGCCCGTTTGTGACCGTCAGCTTTACTTTTGGGAATTCTTCATGAAAACGCTGGAGATAGTTGAGCAGATAATACTTCAGGGTCATGTCGCTGGCTCCTATGCGTATCTCACCGGATTCCAGATCCAGCATCTCCTTTAACTTCTCTTCTCCCAGACAGATATACTCATATCCTCTCTTTACGTAAGAATAGAGCATCTCTCCTGCGGGCGTCAGATGGACTCCCCTGCCGGTCCGTACAAACAGTACAGTGCCAAGCGCTGTCTCCAGCTGCTTCACTGCCTGGCTGACAGCCGGCTGGGAGATAGCCAGTTCCTCCGCCGCTGATGTGATTCCCTCCAGTTTTGCTACATAGTAAAAAATCTTATAATATTCCAGGTTTATACTCATCTTTTACCCATAATAATTACACGTTGATCTCAGCCTTCATACCAAGCAGGTCTTTATTTTTATCAAGGACAGGCCCGATTGTCTTAGTGAGGAATGCCGTTACCTGAACCGGGGCCCTTCCCACATATTTAGACGGGTCCATAGTTTTCTGCAGATCTTCCAGGCTCATATTAAACGCCGGATCAGCAGCGATCAGTTCCAGAAGGTTATTTTCTTTTCCTTCTACTTTTACATTCCTGCCCGCTTCCATGGACAGCTCTCTGATCCTCTCGTGGAGTTCCTGCCTGTCACCGCCTGCTTTCACTGCATCCATCATGATATTTTCTGTAGCCATGAACGGAAGCTCTGAGCGGAGGCGTTTTTCGATAACCTTAGGATATACCACAAGACCATCCACTACATTCAGGCACAGATCCAGGATACCATCTATGGCCAGGAATCCTTCCGGAATGGAAAGTCGCTTATTTGCAGAATCATCCAGAGTCCTCTCGAACCACTGGGTAGCTGAAGTGATAGCAGGATTCAGCGCATCCACCATCACATATCTGGAAAGGGACGCGATCCTCTCACTTCTCATGGGATTTCTCTTATATGCCATTGCTGAAGAACCGATCTGCGTCTTCTCAAAGGGCTCCTCCACCTCCTTGAGGTGCTGCAGCAGACGGATATCATTTGAGAACTTGTGAGCGCTGGCTGCGATTCCCGCCAGTACATTGAGTACTCTTGTATCCAGCTTTCTGGAATATGTCTGTCCAGAAACAGGATAGCATTCCTCAAATCCCATCTTTTTGGCAATCATGGGATCGATTTTATCGATAGTCTCCTGATCGCCGTCAAAAAGCTCAAGGAAACTGGCCTGTGTGCCTGTTGTGCCTTTGGACCCCAGAAGCTTCATGCTGCCAAGAACATACTCCAGATCTTCAAAGTCCATTAAAAACTCCTGCATCCACAGAGTAGCTCTCTTTCCCACTGTGGTAGGCTGTGCCGGCTGGAAGTGGGTAAATGCAAGGGTTGGAAGCTCTTTGTACTCATCTGCAAATTTTGCCAGCTCAGCGATAACATTGATCAGCTTTCTCTTCACCAGCTTTAACGCTTCAGACATGACAATCACATCCGTATTGTCGCCAACGTAACAGGAGGTGGCGCCCAGATGGATGATCCCTTTTGCCTTGGGGCACTGTACACCGTAAGCGTAGACATGCGACATTACATCATGTCTTACTACCTTTTCTCTCTCTTTTGCCACATCGTAATTGATGTCTTCAGCATGAGCCTTCATCTCTTCGATCTGCTCGTCAGTAATATTCAGTCCCAGTTCTTTCTCAGTCTCAGCCAGTGCGATCCACAGCTTCCTCCATGTCCTGAATTTCTTGTCAGGTGAGAAGATATACTGCATCTCTTTGCTGGCATAGCGCTCCGATAACGGGCTTTGATATCTGTCTGTACTCATTTTTCGTTCTCCTTCGGAATAGTTTAATAGTTGTTATCAATTACTTTTCAAAATCGCCTCTTATATCATCCTCAGGCGGATCCAGCGGATAATTTCCAGTAAAGCAGCCTTTGCAGATGGGAAGGCCTCCCGTCAGCTGTTCCAGACGCTCTGTCTTAAGATACCCAAGTGAATCGGCCCCTATCATTTCCCTTATTTCCTCTATTGTACGGTTATAAGCGATGAGCTGCTCTCTTGCCGGTACATCTGTGCCAAAATAGCACGGCCACAAAAACGGCGGGGAGCTGACCCTCATATGGACCTCTTTCGCCCCTGCTTCCTTGAGCATGCTCACGATCCTGTCGCTGGTGGTGCCTCTCACGATGGAGTCGTCGATCATGATAATACGTTTTCCCTCCACCGCTTCTTTTAATACATTCAGCTTTACCCTAACGCTTGATTCTCTGCTGCTCTGCTTTGGCTTAATGAATGTCCTTCCTACATAGCCGTTTTTTACAAAGGCCGTGCCATATGGGATGCCAGACTCCAGTGAGTATCCAAGCGCCGCAGCATTTCCTGACTCAGGCACGCCCACCACAAGGTCCGCCTCCACAGGTGAATCCATCGCCAGGTATCTGCCTGCAAGTATTCTGGAATGGTACACGCTCCGGCCGTCGATCCTGCTGTCCGGCCTTGCAAAATATATATATTCAAAGATACAACGGGCTTCCTTCTCTGCCGGAAGACACATACTTGTATCAGACTTGATGCCGTCCTTTGTGATAGTGACGATCTCACCCGGCAGCACGTCCCGGACGAATTCCGCCCCGATGGTATCCAGGGCACATGTCTCAGATGTGATGATATATGCGTTATCCCTTTTACCGATACACAGTGGCTTGAAACCATAAGGATCCCTTGCTCCTATAAGCTTTCTGGGAGACATGACCACAAGAGAATATGCTCCCTCCACCTTCTTCATCGCATGAAGCACCGCTTCTTCCACAGTAGCCGTCTTCACTCTGGCCCTTGCTATGTGGTAAGCGATAACCTCCGAATCGATCGTTGTCTGGAATATGGCCCCGTCATAGGCCAGCTCCTCGCGCAGCCTGACAGCATTGATCAGGTTTCCGTTATGGGCGAGGGCAAGTGTTCCTTTAATATAATTTAAAACAAGAGGCTGAGCATTTTCCCTGCTGCTGGCCCCTGCTGTTGAATAGCGGACATGGCCCACGCCTATGTCCCCTTTCATATTATCAAAAGTATCTTCTGTAAAAACCTCATTTACAAGTCCCATCCCCTTATAGGACTGCACTACACCCTTGGGGCCTTTTGTATCGCTCACTGCTATCCCGCAGCTCTCCTGCCCCCTGTGCTGTAACGCAAACAATCCGTAATAGATCGTGGATGCTACATCATTGCCGTCAAAATCATATATGCCGAAGACACCGCATTCTTCCTTCAGCTTGTCTGATACCTCCATTTGCGCATGTAAATTGTTTTTCATCAGTTTACCTTTCTTTGAAATTACGACGAGATAAAAGACCGCCCGGAAGCTCATAAGAGCGTCCGGGCGGTCTGTGTAATTGATTACAGTCCGAGGCGTTTGAACACTTCGTTATAAGCTTCCTCTACATTTCCAAGATCCCTTCTGAAACGGTCCTTGTCAAGTTTCTCATGTGTAGTGGCATCCCACAGCCTGCATGTATCCGGTGATGTCTCATCAGCCAGAATGATCTGTCCGTGATAACGTCCGAATTCAATCTTGAAGTCTACTAATTCGATGTTCGCTTCCATAAAATAAGCCTTGAGGACTTCATTTACTTTGAAAGCATATTTTGTAATGATGTCAATCTCTTCTCTGGTAGCCAGGTCAAGAGCGATGGCAAAATAGTCATTGATGAGCGGATCGCCCAGATCGTCATTTTTGTAGCTGAACTCGATAGTCGGAGCTTTAAACTTAGTTCCTTCCGGCACGCCAAGTCTCTTGGAGAAGCTTCCTGCTGCCACATTTCTGATGATAACTTCCAGCGGAACGATCTCTACTTTCTTAACTGCTGTCTCCCTGTCGCTTAATTCCTCTACAAGATGAGTCGGAACGCCTTCCTTCTCTAAAAGCTGGAATACACGGTTGGTCATACGGTTGTTGATAACGCCCTTGCCAACGATGGTTCCTTTTTTAAGACCGTTGAATGCTGTAGCATCGTCTTTGTAATCTACGATCAAGATATCCGGGTCTTCTGTGGTAAATACCTTTTTTGCTTTTCCTTCATAGAGTAATTCCTTTTTTTCCATTTGACATCCACCTATCCTTTTTGTGTGTTTTCTGCATTCATGCGTTTCTTTCGTTCACGCAAAACATGCCAGGTCACCGCAGCCAGCCGCCGGATAAGCGGCTGAAAGGTTACTCTGACATGTGCTGACGAAAAAATTATATAACATTGTATACCATAAAGCAAGTTTTAACTTCTTCCTATTTTACACTTCGTGGAATTTACCAAAGAAATCCTTCATTCTGGGGTTTGTGGAGTTAAAAAGTACTTCCGGTTCCCCCTGCTCCACTATTACGCCATTCTCCATGAATACAACATGATTGGCCACATTCCTTGCAAAGTTCATTTCATGTGTCACTATGACCATAGTCATGTGTCTGGCGGCCAGATCTTTTATGACCTTCAGGATCTCCCCTGTCAGTTCAGGATCCAGTGCAGAGGTGGGCTCGTCAAAGAAAAGGACCTTGGGCTTCAGCGCCAGGGCCCTGGCAATAGATACTCTCTGCTGCTGCCCTCCTGAGAGCTGGTACGGATAGCAGTTCTCCTTATCTGAGAGGCCCATCTGGTCAAGAAGCTGCTTTGCCTCCTCATAGACTTCTTTTTTGTTCCTTTTCTGCACCCTCACCGGCGCGTCCATGATATTTTTCATCACTGAAAAATGCGGAAACAGATTAAAGTTCTGAAATACAAGCCCAAAGTTGGACCTTATCTTCCTCAGTTCATCAGCTCCCGCATATGTGACCTTCCCGTCATTGTCCGTGTACACGGCCTTTTCACCCAGATAAGACAGCTCACCGCCGTCCATGCTCTCCAGCAGTGTGGCGCATCTGAGCAGGGTAGATTTTCCTGACCCTGACGGGCCGATAACGGCAACTACCTCCCCCTGCCTGACGGTCAGGGAAATATCCTTGATCACTTCCAGATCGCCGAAGTTTTTCTTAACATTCTTCATCTCCAGATAATTCATTTCCCCGCCTCCTATCTGTAATAATTCAGCTTCTTCTCAATAAACTCCATAACAAACGCCACCAGGAAATTAAAAATATAATAGAAGACGCCTGCTATGACAAGAGGCACCATACTGGTGCTGGCCGCCGCCAGTCCCTTTGCCACATTGAACATTTCCATCTCGGAGATGGCAAATGCCAGTGAAGTATCCTTTACAAGAGTGATGACTTCGTTTGTGACAGACGGCAGTATCCTTTTGATGACCTGCGGCAGGATGATCACAAAAAAGCACTGTATCCTGGAATATCCCAGCAGCCTGGCAGCCTCATACTGGCCTGTAGGCATGGACTCTATGCCGCTTCTGTATATCTCCGCAAAATAAGCTGCATAATTAAGGGCAAATCCAATGATTACCGCGATAAATCTGTATGAGGTGGAGAGCTTCATCCCGAACAGATAAAACGGTCCAAAATAGACTACCATGAGCTGCAGCATGAGGGGTGTCCCCCTCATGACTGATATGTAAAACTTCGTGATATTCCTTAATACCCCATTCTTTGACATACGTCCGAAGGTCACCACAAGACCCAGCGGCAGTGAAAACAGAAGCGTCAGTCCGAATATTCCCACAGACTTTGCCATCCCTTCTGCTAACTTTGCCAGCATCACCACGATATCCATCTGCATCCTCCCAATGAGGACCCCCGGTTTACTTTCCGAGGATCGTCATGTCTTCTCCAAACCATTTTTTTGAAATCTCTGCCAAAGTGCCATCCGCTGCCATCTCATCCAGCTTCTCCTGCACTGCATCACGGAGCTCTTCATTTCCTTTTTTGAAGCCTATAGCGTACTCCTCCGCCGCTATGGATTCATCCAGAACATTAAAATCAGCACCGCGTTTTTCAATCTGATAATTTGCAACAACTGAGTCCATTGCCACAGCATCCACTGCCCCTGCTTCCAGCTCCATAAATGCTGTGTTGTAATCTGCCACAGGATTAAGTGAGCCAAAGCTTTCAGTCAGCTTAGACATACCTGCGAGAGCCCTCTGTGCGCTGGAATCCGTCTGTACGTCAACTACCTTGCCTGCCAGGTCTGCTTCAGATGCGATCCCTGAATCTGCCCTGACTACAAATACCTGGTCATTCTTCATGTAAGGCTCAGACCATGTGTACTCATCCTCCCTGTCAGTCATAGTAAATCCGTTCCAGATACAGTCAATATTTCCTGAGCTTAATTCTGCGTCCTTCATATCCCATGCGATCGGCTGGTATACTACCTCTGCCCCCAGCCTGTCAGCCACTTCAGCAGCCAGCTCCAGGTCAAAGCCTGTATATTCGCCGTCATCCCCTATAAAGCCCATAGGCGGGAAATCCTGGTCAAACCCCACTGTCAGCTTATCCACTTTAAAATCAGTTTTTGCGCCGGTCTCAGCCTTTGTTTCACTTTCAGCTATCACTTTATCAGCAATCTTTTTATCCGATTTTGTTTCTTCCTCAGTCCCGGCTTCTGTTTCCTCCCCGGTTTCAGCGGCTTCTGTCTTTTTCTCAGTCTCAGCGGCTTCTGTCTTTTTTTCAGTCTCAGCAGCCTCTGTCTTGGCTTCTTCTGTCACTGCCTCAGTTTTTGCCGGTGTCTCTCCTGCCTTCTCTGTCTCTTTGTCCTGTCCGCAGCCTGCCAGTACTGCTGCTGTCATTGCCGATGCCAGTAATACGCTCAATACTTTTTTCTTCATAATAAATGATCTCCTCCGTTTTAAATGTCCGTTATTTTATACGGCATTGCTTGATTACTCTACTCTGGTAAAACAGTAAACTCATACTAGCACAGAAAAAGAAAACTGTCAACAATTCCGGTATAGAATTGGTGACAGTCTGTAGCTGTATGTATCACGAACAAGTGCTTTTATGATACTCCTTTTTCAGGCTTTCCACGATCTCTTCCATTGGTATCTCAGAAAGCTCTCCGGCCCTGGCGCTTTCCTTCGCGCTTATGCTGATCTCCTTCACCCTGGCCTGGATCTTCTGCCTCAGCTCGTCAGGCACCTTCAGCTCCTTAAATTTCTCATCGCATCTTGCCGGCGGCAGGCAGATAACAAGACAGTTCAAATACCTTTTATAAGTCTCTTTTGATTTGACGATCCCATAGGACTGCCACAGGCAGTCTGCCGCTTCCTCGAACAGAAAGAGCTGTGCGTAGGCTGAAGCCATATTGTTGAGGACAGATGCATAGAACTGAATCCCCATATTCCCCGGATTCCTCTCCTGGAGGATCCTGGAATACTCGGAGATGGCATTAATATACATCTTGTATTCCAGCAGATAATCGGCTTTCAGCTTCCTTCTGATATCATCCGGCTGTATCTCGATCTGCACGATCTTCTCCTGCAGGTTTTTAAATTCCTGGTGGGACAGATAGCCGATCTCCTTAAAGATAGGCAGAATGAAGTTTCCTATGCTCTCTTCTCTCTCCAGCTGCTCGTACAGTCTCTTGTACAGCTTCTTTAACCCCAGCTCATCCCTGATCCAGTCACACAGCTTTTCATTTATAAGTGTCTTATCAATGAGATAAATATTTTCTTTCAGGTAATAGCACAGCTCCTCAATAGTGTAGATATTTGCGCTTATGCTTTCTATATAGTAAGGATTCTTAGCCTTTTTTACCTGACACAGGTAATAATTTCCCACAGCGTTTCTCCTTTCTATAGCTTTATCACCGTTTCCCACTTTTTCCCTGAGGAAGGCCAGAAGCTTCCCATTCCCAGATCCTCTATCTTCACCCGGCACTTATCCTTTCCTGAAAATTCCATCCTCATGTGGAGCCTGGTAGCCTTATCCGGCCTGTCCGGAAGTTCCGGGAACTCTATACTGTGCTGGTACTGCTCCCCTCCCCTGATGGATTTTGAATAAAATTCAAGGCTTTTCGTGCCGTCTATGAGAAATTCACATTCATGGTAGGCCTCATACCAGTTTACCCCCGCACCGATCAATGGGTAATATGTCTGCACGCCCTTGATGATCATATCCATCCCCAGGTTATACTCTATCATATCCTCTCCCTGGTACAGATAGCCTTCCATTGAAATAGCCTTTGCCTTTTGCATGGCGCTGTAACACGCCCCTTTTGTATACAGGTTTATCCCCTGGTATACATGGCGCCTGCGGCAAAGGAACTGGAGTGACTGCGCTGCCCATTTATCATTGAATTCCTCACCGATCAGATACGCCGATGAATAGGCATCCTTCCCAAACATCTTCTGTATCATCTCCAGGAACATACTGTCCCTTTTCTGGTTCCACACTTCCTCTTTTTTCCCCTGCTTCTTATCCAGCAGCAGAGATGCCTTCTTGGTGACTGTCACTACATACGGCTTCGTCTTCTTGCTGATATCCAGCTCATAGCCGTTTATCATATCACCTTCGTACTCAAAAAGGGCTACCTTATAAGTCCAGAGCTGCTTGCTCTGATTCAGCGCGAAATAATAAAAGCTCTCCCTGTAATCCTGCAGACTGACTTTGCTGCGCTCCACACCCAGCACCTCCAAAGCCTGAGGCACTGCATCCACCCACGGCCTGTCCATCTTCCGCATGGTGACTGTTACCCTCATCCTCTCCGGAGGCCCTGCAGCAGAAAGCATGTCGAAGCACTGCCTGAAAAAGTTGGAGAGTGCAACAACTCCCAGCTCAGCCTTGTCCTCCACAAGTTCAAATATATCCCTGGGGGTAGGTATCTGGTATTTCTCTTCTCCCTTCACCGTGCTGACCGTCATTGGTTCTGTGCTGGCGCGGTTATAAAATGCAATCTGAGAATATACCCTGCCCAGGTCAAATCCCACAATTATATCATTTAATTCGAAAATCATTGAAACCTCCATGTCCAGGCTTACATAGGCGGAAACAGTTCCTCCGCCAGAGCTTCCTGCTTCAGATACTGGAACAGCCTGTCTCTGGCTGCCTCCTCATTGCCTTCTTCCACAAACCGGCTCATCTGGTTGATCAGCTCATACCTGCTGCTTCCTGTCTTCGCCGCCTTATTGCTGCAGACTATCTCCTGCTCTTCTGTTATCTTTTCTTTCCCGTTCAGGTCCACAGTGAAGTAATAAACCAGCTTCTCTCCATAGAATAATGTAAATTCCTCGCTGAAGATGCCTTCAAACAGATTTCTCATGGCAACTGCCTGTTCCCTTGCCGGCTCCCTGCCCCCTTCTACCCTGTAATGGAGCACCACATGGGCTTCAGGGTTAGTGTGGTATTCTATAAAGGTCTTGTCAGAAAGCTGGTATGCCCGAAGCAGGGCCGGGTCAAACTTCTGATAGAAGGCAAACCTGATCTGCCTTGTGGCAAATTCCTCCAACAGCTTCTTTACATTCTCCCTCTGGCTTGTCAGCAGGGCACGCTGCTGGGAATAATACTTCAGGAGCGCCAGCTTGCACACTTCAGGAGTCTCCTTCCCCTTTTCAAAACCTCTCTGTACATACTGGAACACCTGGTACCTTACAGGAATTCCCCTTACAAAGTACTGGTAAGACTGGAATATAGCATATGCCCTGCAGACAGCTTTCTTGCCCAGCTTCCTTCTGTAGGACTCGAAAACCTCTTCTGTTCCCTTTCCCCCTGTCCGCATGAACAGCATAAATACAAGTATCTTTTCTTCCAGTGTAAAAGCATCCATCTCAAATCTTCTGGCCGCTCTCCACACCCATTTCATGCTGTCAACAGGCCCGTCATAATAATTGATCAGATAATCCAGGATCGTCTCATCATATTTTCCGCTTGAAAAGCAGTAAAAGCACAGATTCTCAAGCATGGCATCCCGCTCATATTCCAGCTGGAGAATCATTCTGCTGCATATCTTGACCATAGCTGCCAGATCTATATGCTCCGGGCCATAAACGGACACCAGTTCAAAGGCTTCCGCGCACATACCCTCATCCGCCAGTAGTTCTATCAGTTTCTTTTTATCAACCCGGACAAAGTCTTCGAAATCAATGCGGTGAAGATACTCATACAGGGATTCTTCGTGACGGTTCTCATAATAGAAATTCAATATTTCCTGGCGCAGCTGCTTCTTATAATCTTCCCTTACCTCACTGAACTCGAGCAGCCTCCTGAATTCCTCTGTATCCTGAACCTGGATCTGCCCTCTTTTCTCAGCACAGCTGCATTTATACAGTACCAGCCCCGGATTGTCCGGCACCAGCTCCTCACAGTATCCCAGGAAGGCTTCCTCATCCATCAGCCTTGTCAGGCGGTAAGGTACTGATGACGCATACCTGGCCCCCTCTTCATCTGCCAGAAACAGGACATAATCATCAGCATATATCTGTACGTAAGCTTTTCCGTTCACAACAGGCACAATCTGTTCCTGGTTCAGCTGGCTGTGTATGACAACAGCCTTCCTGATTCCCGGCACCTCACATGTAAGCTCATATGTAAACATTGTCTTGGCAAGTCCGTCGGCCAGCTTCTTATTCAGCAGCTGTTTTGTCAGGAATGTCCTGTATATAAGAGCCAGGTCTGGATTCACTCTCCCGGCTGCCAGCTGGTCTATCATGAACTTTTCCATGGCCGGCCGGTAGCTCTGATATGTCTGGCTGTCAAATTCCCTGTTCCTGATCACATTTGCATATACAAATGCCTTTTTCCTGTAACCCAGAGTATTATTATATGAAAAATACATGCGTATGATCTGAGGCAGCTGCTTTGTCACAAGGCTTCCCATGGATTCGATGTAATATTCATAGAGCCCTGTCAGCCTGATATCCTTTTCCACGCCCTTTTCATACCATTTAAAATATTCATTACCTGTCCTGTGGCCTTTTATGAGCAGTGAGCAGACAGCGCTCACCAGCTCCCTGGACGGATACAGCTCATAGCACTTTTCCAGTATCCCATACAGATCCTCTGAGAAGACCTTATAACGCATGGACACATCAGTCACCTGCATGGCGATGGTCTTAGTCATGGCTCCTTCCCTGCAGATGAATTTGAGCAGCTGGATATAGAAATCATCCAGCCTCTTCATCAGCATAGGCTCCTTGAGCAGCAGCTGATATGCCTCTATGTACATGATCGGGCTGCGGCAGCCATATATGAACTGCTGGCAGATAGCCCCGAGCTTGTCTGAAGGATGGTTTAAATACCTCTCCTGCAGATAGAACAGGATCCACTGGAGCACCCAGCTCTCTCTGTTCTGCAGAAACAGGCTCTCCACCTGCTCCTCAATATAGTCTACATACTTCAGGTCTTTATTATAAAATGTGGTCAGATACAGGTAATATCCCAGTATCTCCGGAGTATTCAGCTTTTCTTTATGGTCGTCCAGCCTGTCCAGAATAATGCAGGCCTCCTCTGACTTGTCCTCGGCAAACAGCATCTGGACATGAAGAAGTGTGATCATCGTGTTATCACCGCCGGCTCGCTGGTACGCCATGACTGCATCCTGTGTGTTTTCGATCCACGCGTTGATATCCATCTTGCGCATCCTGAAATCAATATAAGAACGCATCATAGCCGCCTGGGCCTTATGCTGCTTCCACACAGACTTGTCACGCGCCTGCCGGGACCTGGAAGCTGTAACAACAAACTCCAGCGTCTCATAGCATGTCTCTATCCTGACCCTGGCGAAATTCTTCCCCCCATGGAGTCTGCTCTCATCTATAATATAGGAGATATCATAAGAACTCCCCAAAAATTCATCTGTAGTCACCACAGGATGCTCAATTGTAAGAAACTCTGCATCAGACGTGATATCAATGCGCAGAAATCCCCAGCCATCCTTTGTGATCTGGACTTTTTCCTGAGTATTGGCAGTGACGGCATCAAAAACAGCTGTCCTCTTTTCAAGAGACAGGTGGATGGGATTCTTTCTTCCGCAGCCTATCAGGAACTCTTCCATACAGCTGTAGCTTACCGCCTGGTTTCTGATCCCTTCATATAGGGCCAGATGCTCCGGAGCGCATCTTTTTATCATTTTAGAGAATTCAGGGGACAGAAACAGCACATAAGCCTTCTGGAAATCCTGCATGGCCAGCTGGGTAAATTCCTCCATATCATGTATCTCGCTGGTGGAAGTCTTGATCACTGCCCTCTCTATCTCTATCCTGTATGGTATTTTATATTCTCCCAGGTTAGAGCAGATGGTGAATTCCCCTTCCAGGACATCCCCCTCCTGCATCCCCTTTGTATCAGCCTCATAGATTATTTTTGTCTCCACGCCAAAAAAGTCCGTAGGCTCATATGCCATGCGGGCGCTTGTGGAATAAATAAATCCCTTCATTTTCTTTTCTGCCGCGTTAGACAGCATAAAACTCCCTCTGAAGCTTTCACCCTTCTTCAGGACCAGCTCTATCTTTTCCTTAGGCAGAAGCATCTCAGGCGCTTCATATTCGTATATTCCATTTAACAGTTGTTCTATTCTTCTCTTCAAATTAGTCACCTGCGCTTATTTAATCTCGTCTCAGTATACCACTTTTTTGACATATTGTGCAACTGCCGGGCGATATTTGTCAAAAAAGCGGGGGCGGCGTGTTGCCGGGCACGGAGTGAACAGTAACGGGGCAGCATAAGCCGCCCCACCTATTTTAGCATCTTCTTCAATTCATCCATAAAAGTATTCACATCTTTGAACTCACGGTAAACAGAAGCAAATCTCACATATGCCACGGCATCCAGCCCTTTAAGCTTATCCATCACCATTTCTCCGATTACACTGCTCTCTATCTCCCGGTCCTCACTGTTAAAAAGCTCCACTTCTATTTCATCTATCAGCTGGTTGATGCGCTGTACAGGAATAGGCCTTTTGTAACATGCCCGAAGCACGCCGCTTTCTATTTTAGAACGGATATACTGTTCCCTGTTGCGGTCTTTTTTAATTACGATAAGCGGTATTGTCTCCACCTTTTCATATGTAGTAAACCGTTTTCCGCACTCGTCACACAGCCGGCGCCGCCTGATAGAGCTGTTATCATCTGCCGGCCTTGAATCTACTACCCTGGTATTATCCTGATTGCAATATGGGCACTTCATGACATGTCCTCCTGATCCTTCGCTGAAATCCGCAGCTGCTCTGTAAATGGCAGGCTGCCGCCATAAATCGTTACTGTGCACTCCGTGACCAGTAACCATAAATCTTCTTTTTTCTGAGTATAGCCAATCTTCTTCCTTATGTCAATCTTTAAATCAAAGCCAGCCGAATATATAGTAACATGACCTCATATATATAGTACAAATACCTGAATTCTACGGAGTTAGTATGCGAATCTGTGAGCTAAGGCAAAAAGAAGTGATCAACATATGCACCTGCAGATCTATCGGCTGCATCGGGGATGTGGATATTGACTGTAAGACAGGATGTATCCTGGCCATCATAGTCCCCGGCCCCGGAAAGATATGTTCTTTTCTGGGCCGGGAGACGGAGTATGTCATACCCTGGTGCTGTATACGCCAGATTGGGGACGACATTGTCCTTGTTGAGATCGATGAAGAAAAATTTTATAAAAAATGCGAGTGATCATTCACCATGTTTAATGAGTCCAAAGGCTTTTGAACATTCCATCACAAGCAGAGGGACCAGAATCAGCCCGAGTGCGGCCAGATACATCCACACAGGCAGGATAATGAGTCCGAAGGCCTCTGCTGCCGGTGTAAACACTACAGCTGCCACCAGCAGGACAGATATAAGGGCTGCCATATTCAGCTTTCTGTTTGTAAAAAAGCCTGTTTTAAACAGCGAGCGGTTGGAACGCATATTGAATGCCTGTACTACCTGTGAAAGTGCCAGAACCATAAACGCCATGGTCTGACCTCCGGCCGCTTCACCTGTCACCTGTATTCCGATCCTGAAGGCAATCAGGGAAAGAAGGCCGAACATAAGCCCCTGCAGGGCGATCCTCAGTCCGAACCCCCTGGCAAATATTCCCTCATCCTTTGGCCTTGGCTTCTGATCCATGATGCCCTCTTCCACTGCTTCCATTCCAAGAGCCACAGCCGGAAGCCCGTCTGTCACCAGATTGATCCACAGCAGCTGCATGGACAGCAGAGGCGTCTGGCGCCACAGTATCATGGCGCAGAACACAGTCAATACCTCTCCAATATTTGTTCCCAGCAGGAAACCTACCACCTTCTTAATATTGGCATAGATCCCGCGCCCCTCTTTTACAGCATCAACTATAGTTGCAAAATTATCGTCAGTCAGAGTCATATCCGCTGCACCCTTTGCCACGTCTGTCCCTGTTATTCCCATTGCGCAGCCAATGTCGGCAGCCTTCAGCGCCGGAGCGTCGTTTACACCGTCCCCTGTCATGGATACGATCTGGCCTTTAGCCTGCCATGCCCGCACTATCCTTATCTTGTTCTCAGGAGATACTCTTGCATACACAGAGATGTGCTCTACCTTTTCAGCAAATTCTTTTTCACCCATCTCATCCAGCTCTGCTCCCGTTACAGCCTGGTCACCTTCCCTTAGGATTCCCAGCTCTTTGGCGATAGCCGATGCCGTCACTACATGGTCCCCTGTGATCATGACAGGACGGATGCCTGCCTTCCTGCATACACTGACAGCTTCTTTCGCTTCCGGGCGGGGAGGGTCTATCATTCCCACCAGACCTTTAAAGGTAAGCCCGTTCTCCAGTTCGCTGCTGTTTAGTTCCTCAGGTATCTCCTCTATTTCTTTTACGGCAATTGCTATTACCCTGAGGGCCTGCCTGCTCATCTTCTCGTTCTCTTCCCTGGCCTTATCCACATTTCCTGAGACGCACCTGGAGAACAGCATATCACAGGCGCCCTTTACAATGACTGTATACCTGCCGTTCATTTCATTAATGGTTGTCATCAGTTTCCTGTCTGAATCAAAGGGAAGTTCTCCCAGCCTTGTATATTCAGAATTAAGCTCATCTTTTTCCATTCCGTTCTGGCATGCTGCCAGAATAATGGATGTCTCTGTCGGATCGCCAATATGCTGCACCTGCCCATCTTCCCTGATCTGGATGGAGCCGTCTGAACACAGGGTCCCCAGTTTTAAAAGCTCCCGCACCTTTTCTGAATTGCCGGCGCCTATATCCTCAGTCCCCTCTTCCCCGTCGACATAAGCCTTCACCAGCGTCATCCTGTTCTGTGTCAGGGTCCCTGTCTTATCGGAGCAGATGACGGATGCGCTTCCCAATGTCTCTACAGCGGGCAGCCTTCTTATAATAGCATTTTTCTTAACCATCCTCTGCACGCCTATGGACAAGACTATTGTCACGATAGCCGGCAGGCCTTCCGGAATGGCGGACACAGCAAGTGAGACAGCTGTCATGAATATTTCAAGAGGGGCAATCCCATCTGCGAGGCCCACAACAAAAATGACTGCACAGGCGGCAAGAGCCAGTATCCCCAGATATTTTCCCAGCTGCGCCAGCTTCTTCTGAAGAGGCGTCTGGGCATCCTCTGCACCTTCCAGAAGATCTGCTATTTTTCCCATCTCAGTATCCATGCCTGTGGCAGTCACCACAGCTGTCCCCGTACCGTAGGTAATGCTGCATCCGGAGTAGACCATATTGACCCGGTCGCCCAGGGCCGCCTTTTCCTCCACCAGGACCCCGGCATCCTTCTCCGCTGCCACCGACTCGCCTGTCAGGGCCGATTCTTCTGATTTCAGGCTGCTGGAACGTATCAGCCTTGCGTCAGCAGGCACGAAGTCGCCAGCTTCCAGCCTGATGATATCTCCGGGAACAAGCCTGGATGCTTCCAGCAGCTCTTCCTTTCCGTTCCTCATCACCTTTGCGTGAGGAGCCGACAGGCTTTTCAGAGCATCCATAGCCTTCTCTGCCTTTCCCTCCTGGAGCATTCCCATGACTGCATTTGCCACAACTATGGCAAGGATCAGCACCGGTTCAAAAAATTCTCCCCCATCCCCTTCATGTACTGCTATGGCAAATGAGACAGCGGCAGCAGCCAGCAGGATGACGATCATTACATCCTTAAACTGCTCCGCAAACCGCTGGAGATTAGTTTTTTTCTTCTTTTCCTGAAGCTTATTCTCTCCGTATTTCTGTATACGTTCCTCTGCCTGCACATCCGTCAGGCCCGCATCCGCATCTGTCTTCAGCTCATCTAAAAGCTCCGGCAGTTCTCTGCTATATGGCACCATTTTACTCCCCCCATCCTGTTTTATATTTATTTATATAAGATACCATATTTTTCTAGTATAGTACAGGTGAAACGTGATATAATGGAGCCAATAAAATACTGACATAGGAGGACCACATGGAAAAATCAAAAGTTTACTTTATCAATCTTCACACTAAGAACAACGACAATCTCCAGAAAAAGTTAACCCGCCTGATGAAGCATGCCGGAATCGACACAATTGACTTTAGCAAGAAATTCACAGCTATCAAGATACATTTCGGAGAGCCTGGAAATCTTGCTTATCTTCGCCCCAACTATGCGAAAACTGTAGCCGATATGGTGACATCACTAGGCGGCAGGCCTTTCCTTACAGACTGCAATACACTCTATGTCGGAGGCCGCAAAAATGCTCTGGACCACATTGAGAGTGCGTATGTAAACGGATTCTCACCATTTTCCACAGGCTGCCATATCCTCATAGCCGACGGACTCAAGGGTACGGATGATATTCTTGTCCCTGTTGAAAATGGAGAATATGTAAAGGAGGCAAAGATCGGACGCGCCATTATGGACGCAGATATAATAATTTCCCTCACTCATTTTAAAGGCCACGAAGCCACAGGCTTTGGCGGCACTTTGAAAAACCTCGGCATGGGCTGCGGCTCCAGAGCAGGAAAAATGGAAATGCACAGCGCCGGGAAGCCTCATGTAGAGGCAGAGGACTGTATCGGCTGCGGAGCCTGCAGCAGGATATGCGCCCATGAAGCAGCTGTAGTAAAAGACAAAAAGGCATCTATCGACCACAATAAATGTGTTGGATGCGGCAGATGTATCGGAGTCTGTCCTCAGGATGCAGTCAAGGCTGCTTCCGATGAGTCAAACGATATTTTAAACAGGAAGATTGCTGAATATGCCAAAGCTGTCGTGGACGGACGCCCAAGTTTCCACATCAGCCTTGTCATAGATGTATCCCCTTACTGCGATTGTCACGGTGAAAATGATATTCCTATCGTACCTGATGTGGGAATGTTTGCTTCCTTTGACCCCGTAGCCCTGGATACAGCCTGCGCTGATGCCGTCAATGCCCAGCCGCCTATAGCCGGCAGCCTTCTGGCAAAGAGTACAGATCATTCCCATGACCATTTCCACGCTGTCAGCCCGGATACCAACTGGAAATCAGCTGTTGAACACGGAGTGAAGATCGGTCTTGGAAACAGTGAATATGAGCTGATTGAAGTTAAATAAAACGTAATTGTTCAGTACCTTCACAGTTACAATAAAACTACATTAAGAGCCATAATAAGAATCCGCCTGGATCTTTCATCCGGTAAAATGATTCTTACTATGGCTCTTATATGCATATTCACTTGGCTTGTTGCCCGCGGGAATAAAATTTAGTTTGTTCATATGAACTTGCGCACTTCCATAATATCAGCAAATGTACGAATAGGATAATCTGTTCTGCTATATCCTGCCGCTTCCCCGATTCCAATTGCCTTCATTCCGCTGTTCACTGCTGCATCGATTCCTGCACAGGCATCTTCCACTACAATACAATTCTCCGGTTTTTCTCCGAGGTATTCTGCTGCTTTTAGAAAAACTTCGGGATCTGGTTTGGATTTTGAGATATTCGTACCATCGGATACAGTGTCGAATACCTCCAGCAGCTGTACCCGCTCCAGTATATATTTCGCATTTTTACTGGACGAACCAATTGCCAGCTTATATCCCATAATCTGTAGTTTCCTGAGTGTATCTCTTACTTCCGCTGTCACATCTGAGGGCTTCATTGCAGAAAGAAGTTCAAAGTAATATCTGTTCTTCTCTTCAGCAAGCAAGTTTTTTTCATGATCTGAAAATTGCCGCTCCGCCCTTTCCAGAATAATATCCAGGCTTTTCATTCTGCTTATACCCCGAAGCCGGTTATTAACCGTCTCATCAAAATATACACCAATCCGGTCAGCCATCTTCTTCCAAGCCTGATAATGATATTTATCAGTGAATACCAGAACACCATCCAGATCAAATATGAAAGCCCTCACTTCTCTATCCATATTTTCGCTGTCCCTCTCTTAATATGTTCATACCAGCCCCAGTTCCTTCAAAAACACTTTCTTATCCCACCGGCCGTCAAATTTCTCCTGTGCCTGGATAAACGCATCACGGATGACCGCATCGCCGTCCCGCAGACATCCCTGCATATGAGCGCTGAGCAGAATGTCTGCATGAATGTGCATCAGTTTATAGAGGCTTCTCATATAGTTGTCATAGTCTGAATCAAGAAACCATTGATCACCAATCCATGCTTTCTCACCATAAGCACCAATATGAAAAACGTCTCCCAGAAACATAATATTCTTTCCATTCATCTCTACAAGATACACTACATCTCCTATACTGTGTCCAGGTGCTTCAATCACAGAAAACTTTAGTCCGTGAATCAGCAGTTCTTCTCCGTCTTTTACGTATTGATCCGGTACAAATGGTTCATAAGCTGCAGGATATGCATAATAAAAGTTCAGGGGATTCTCTGCTTCCTCCACAGAAACAGCCTTATCCCCAACGATTATTTTTGCTCCCATGCGCTGCAGCATGGCAGTATTTCCGGCATGGTCTCCATGAGGATGGGTAATCAGTACATGTGTGACCGGCAGACAATCAATTCCCCAGTAACGCATATTTTCCAAAACTATCTGCCAATCGCTGTCATCCGTACCGCAGTCCACCAGTATGAGCGCGTTCTCTGCCTTTATAGCAAAGATATTCGGAACCATACGGTATTCCTCTCCGGCCAGTTTGTATACATCTTTTAATATCTGCATCTTCTATTTTCTCAGCACAGGCATCATAAGCTCCCGCACTTCCCTTTCTGTTGTTCTGTTCTCAGATACCACTCATCCCCGTCCCACGTCTCATACGGCAGCGGCCCCATTGGCAGGGCCTCCTGCACAAAATCCGGGGAATAGGGATTGTACAGCTTCGAAGGATGATCCGAATGTCCCGTTTTACGAACATAAAAAGTTCTCTGATCTGCCCATCCTTCGGTATATGGGCACTTCACATGGGAAACCCACCGCATATGCCATATTTTCCATTTCCCGTTTTCCAGAATAAAATCATTGGCATAAGCGCCAAAACACCAAACCGATTCAGGATTTGCCCCCGGGCTTCTCTTCACCGTCTCGATCCCGGGGCTCCACCAGACTCCTCTGGCTGTCTTTCCGTCCCCTGCCACTTCAATAAATGGCGTGGTGAGATAATGCACCAGCATGACTCCTCTATACGCTTCCTCATCCATATCATTATAGGTGCCGCAAAACAGATTTCGCACCGCATCCGGTCCGCAGCAGGGATCGCTGTCCGCAATCTGCACCGAAACATCCGGGGTTTCCATGGCAAAATCCATAGGATGAAGTGACATATTTTTCTGGTTATGCATTACCTCGTAATGTGCCATCAGGTTACAGATCTCTTCCTTGGCCAGAAGCCTCTTAACTTCTTTCTCCAGTTTTTCCAGCTGTTCTTCTATTGGTTTCATCTCTCCGCCTCACTTATTTATTTTTCCATGATAATCCGGAATCCCCTACAGCTTCAGATCCCACATACCACAGAACGGGTCAGCAGGGCTGCTTCCTTTAAATTCTGATTCTCCCGTCAGCTTCTTCAACACTGCCCTTCTGGTATACTTAGTTTCAGTATATGCATTGATATAAGTGCCCACCATCGGTATATCCATGAGCAGATACGGGCTTTGAAAGGATACTGCCACAGTCGGAATATCCTTCGTGTAAGAAGGAATTTCTCCCATCACCACAGACTTCCACACAATCCGGTATCCCGCCTTTGCGCCAAGATAATACAACATCAAATCATATTTTTCAGAAATTTCACCAAAGGATGCTCCTCCTTTACCGATACTGGGAATCTGCTGAATATCAATTTCACTGACCTCAAATCCCTTTTCGCGAAGCCCCTCCAGAAAATTCAGGTACTGTGAATCCGTACTATATCGTACAGACTTGACACTTTCTATATTGACAAGCAATATCCTCCTGTACTTTTCCGGGGTAATGGGGAGTATCTTATCCCTGTCCTTTACAAGGGTAACAGCACTGTCTGCACACTCATATGCCAGCTTTTCATGTTTCTCACACCGAATACAACTATTCTCCGGCTTTTCTTCCGGAAGAGGTCTTTCATACAATCTCAGTTTTGCTTTCAGAGCCAGAATCCTCATTACAGCATCATCCAGTCTCTCCGGCGTAATAATGCCATCCTCATATCCTTTTTTCATAAAAGCTACATCTTCATCATGATTTACTGTAAAAAGCATCATATCAATGCCAGCCGCAATCATATAGGGAACCGCTTTATCTCTCGCCATGGCGTTTGTAAAACCGGCCATGTGAGTATCATCTGAAACAATAACACCATTGAATCCCAGTCTGCCTCTCAACAGGCCATTTAGCAGCTCTGGTGAAAGGGATGCCGGCAGAATATCTCTGTCCTCCTGATCCGGATTATAATATTTACTGCAGGCCGGACACTTAATATGTGCCGCCATCACAGAATCCGCCCCTGCCTCAATCAGTGCCTTATATACTTTTCCATAAGTCTCATCCCACTCCGTCACCGACTTTGTATTTACAGAAGCGAGCCAGTGCTGATCCCTAAAATCCATTCCGTCACCCGGAAAATGTTTAATTGCCACGGCCATTCCGTTATCATGACAGCCATCCATATACGCTTTCGCCATCTCGATCACTGTATCCGGATCACTTCCATAAGTACGGGTACAGGTAACCGGACTCATAAAGTTATAATTGATATCGATAATCGGGGCATAGGACCAGTTACAACCCACTTCTCCCCCTTCCTTTGCACTTATTTCCCCCACAATCTTTGCAAAACGTGTCTCCCCGGCCGCAGCAATCTGCATCGGTGATCCGAAGAAAGTTCCAGTTGTGAGCACTCCATTCCCGCCGCACTCAAAATTTCCGGAAAACAACAAAGGTATATGGGACCGCCGGCTCATTCTGCGAACATATTTTACCAGTTCTTCCCTGGTTCCACCCCGGAACATAATTCCACCGGGATTAATCCCGCTAAAGGCCATCTCCTCCTCTTCATCATTGCAATTCCAGATAGTTTCACAGAAAATCTGCCCCAGCTTATCTTCTGCAGACATATCCGCAAAGGTTTTGCATACCCATGCTTCCTGTTTCTCATCCAGAAAAAATGGATTCCCCTTCAAATCAATCATTGTCCTGTCCTCCTATATCAATTTCATATATGCGATACGCTCTACCCCTTGTATAATCTGTCTTGTCTGTATCGGGTACCCCTGTCCGTCCAGTATTATCTCTAATACATTCTGTGTATCCATACAGACTACAAATAACTTATCCCGCCATAGTGCCAGTTGTCTGGGATTATTTCCCGCCAAAGGAAATTCCTGTTTTTTTTCCAGTAACCCGTTTTCTAAAACTGTAAAAACAGTAAGCACATCCGGTCTTCTCGTGATGGTGTACAGTTTTCTCTTATTGTAATTTAATAAAATCCCGGATGGATGCGGATAGTCAAATGATGTGCAGGGAATATCCCCTGGCCGGCCGTCTACCACCATCAATTCCTGCTGCTTACTCCAGCCGTCACTCTTCTCTCTAAACACTGTGATCAGGGGTTCTATTTCCGATACAACATATACATATTCCTGCTCCTCCTGATCTGAAAAGTGTACACTCAGAACATTCCGGGGACCGGTCATTGGCCGGTGCTTTAGTATCCCGACCGGAATAAACTGCTCTTTTTCATCACTGATGCGATATATCCTGGTCTCGTCATTCCCCCTCATCGGTATGTAAATAAGTTTTTTCTCCTGCGCATAATACAAATCATGAGGCGCCGGACTGTCCTGAAAAACAGGAAGCGTACCTCTACCGCGGAAAACAATGTGATCCTTAAGCTCCCCGATGCTTCCTGTATCTGTTCTGCGAAACATACACAGACTGGCCTCATCAGAGGCAAACTCTGTTACAAGCCTGCCTTTTTCATTGCAGTAAGTCACACAAACCTTAGATAAATTACTGCCATGGTTCAGCACAACAGCATATCTTTCCGTCAGTACAATGCCCACAGGAAACCCGCCATAAGAATTGCATCTTTCAAGCAGTGTCAGAGTATGATTTTTCTCTATGCGGTAAACCTGAAGTTCTCCTCCCGGAGTATTTTCCTCATGATAATTTGTTTCACATGCTGCAAACAGCAGCCTCTTTTCCTTGTCACAGGCCAGCATGCTGATACTTTTTCCAGTATCAATTGTCTGACACAGGGAAGTTCTCTCTTTCTCATACTGATACAACAGCAGTTTTCCGCCCTGACTGGCATTATAACTTTCCGCCCATGTACCGATTACCATATATTTTTCCATAGTATAAGAATGGCTGCTGATGTGCAGCAGCCATATCCTCCTATCAATTTAACTACTTTCCAAGAAATTCATCCAGCTGCCTCTGTTTTTCATCCATATAAGCCTGAAGCCCCGCTTCATACAGAGCATTATTAAACTGTTCAATGGTGGCATCAATATCTCCTGCAAATCCCCACTCCAGAAGTGTTTCATACTGAGCCAGTACAGACTGCAGTGCTGTGTACTCTGCAGAAACAGAAGAGTTGTCCATCACAAATCCCATCGCACAGGTCTTATCTGCGCTCTCATTGAATGCTTTCAGCTGTTCATAAAGATCTGCCTCATCACCTTCCCATACATGGGCAAGATAAGCATTTCCTGCTTTCCAGGCGGCTTTATCCGCGTACCCTGAGGATTCCGGACCATCTGCTGCAAAACCATCATCTGTCACCACATAATGTTCACCCTCGATACCATAGCTCAGAAGGTTTACCACTTCCTCATCGGTGTAAAGAAGATTCATAAATTCCATAGCCTTTTCAGGATATTTGGAATTAGTTGGAATCGTCCACATCCAGCTCTGCACGCTCATGGTAAATGCCGCCGGATGACCAATAACTGCCGCCTCCAGTTCATAATTCTGAACTGTATTCTGGTTCTCCACGATTGCCCCTGGTTTCCAGCTCTGCATATAGGAAGCTGCAAGCCCGTTGGAAAGCAGCATCTGCACAGAATTGGAAGAATCTGTGGTTATGTCAGGATAAATATACCCCGCTTGGTTCCATTGAGTCGTCAGTTCTACCAGATCACGGAATTCCTCAGATTCAAACAAGTTCGATACTACCGGCTCATTGTAGTCCATAAGAACTCCCAGCCTGTCTGCCAAAAAATCTACTTTTTTAAACTGTTTTACAAAGAACGGAGACTGTGTGGCAGAGGCGCCTGTCACATAAAGTTCAGGATGCGCCTCATGTATCTGTTCAAAAATCGGTGTCAGATCTTCATAGTCAGACACTGTAGAAAGATCAATTCCTAATTCATCTATTATATCTTTCCTGAAAAGGAATGCATTCTGTGCACCAAGGTCACGGCATGTGGTCACTCCATATATTTCACCATCAACAGACGCCGCATCCAAATAATCCTGTCCAATCACTTCTTTAATTCCCTGGCCATACTCATCCAGCAGATCGTTCAGACCGGTGAGCTGTCCTTTGGATACATATCCTGAGATACCAGTGCCAAAGAAACGTCCGAACATCACATCCAGCTGTTCACTGGGTGATGATAGGATCAAAGTCAGCTGGTCATTAATGTTTCCATAAGTGAAGGCTTCCAGGGTTACAGTGCATCCTATTTTCTCCTGTGCAAGCTCACTCAGCGCCGCTTCAATCTTATCAATATCGGCTGGAATCTCAGCATACGCATAACTCACTACCAGATTTGGCATTTCTTCTGCGAGAACTGTCGCCGGGCTTGTAAAACTCATAGCAGATACCGCAACAGCGCTGGCAAGCAGCATACTTAAAGTTCTTTTTTTCATTTTTCCTTTTCCTTTCTTTAAATAAATTTATGTGAAGGATCAACCCTTGACACCACCTACAACAATACCTCTGACAAAACCTTTCTGCAGGAACGGATATACAATTAATAACGGAAGTGTTCCGACTACTGCAATGGCCATTCTTACCGTATTGCTTGGAAGTGCAACTCTGGAACTGGCAATTCCTCCCATGGAAGACAGAGCCTGGATACTCTTAATCATCTCGTTAAGTACATTTTGAATACTGTACAGGCTGGAGTCTGTCAGATAAATAAGACCGTTATTCCAGTCATTCCAGTAAGAAAGTCCAATGAAGAGAACCAGGGTTGCAATCAGCGGCTTTGTCAGCGGAAGTACTATTTTAGAAAATATCTTCCCCTCGCTTGCTCCATCGATTCTTCCTGATTCCAGAATCTCCAAAGGAATACTCGATTGAAAATAACTGCGTGCCATGATTACAAAAAATGCTTTCACCATTAAGTTCGGAAACAAAAGTGCCCAAATCGTATTCTTCATATGAAATACGGTCGCCCACATTATATAACTCGGCACAAGTCCCCCGTTAAACAAAAGCGTAAATAGTACCAGAAAAGAGAGTATATTTCTTCCAGGCAGTTCTTTTCTGGAAAGCGGATACGCCAGCAAAAGTGTCATGCTCACCCCCATCAAGGTTCCCAGCACTGTCACAAACACAGAGATCCCGTATGCATGAATGATCTTACCGCCCTGGCTGAACAGATAAATGTATGCATCCAGGCTCCACTTTTTAGGAAAGAAAGAATATCCATACTGCATGATAGATTTATCCTCTGTAAATGACGAAATGATCAGCAGCAAAAAGGGAATTAAGCAACACAGTGAAAAAAACCAGAGGAAAATATTTTTAATCACACCATAAAGAGTGATTTGTCTTTTTACTTTTAGATACATGCTCCTCATACCTCCTTAGAATATGGCGTCATCCGGACTTATTTTCCGTACAATCAGATTTGCCGCAATAATGATAACAAATCCTACCACAGCCTGATACAACCCCGCAGCTGACGACATACTAATATCTCCTAATTCCAACAAGCCGCGATATACATATGTATCCAATACATTGGTCGCCTGCAAAATTGCCCCGGAATTTTGAGGAACCTGATAAAATAATCCGAAATCCGAATAGAAAATGCGGCCAATATTCAGCATAGTCAGTGTAATAATCGTAGGCTTAAGCAGCGGAATAGTCATATACCGGATCTTCTGCCAGGCAGTCACCCCATCCAGCGTGGCAGCTTCAAAAATTGAATCATCAAATCCCAGAATCGTTGCAAGATACATCACACTGGCATATCCGGCATTCTTCCAGGTATTTACAAATACCAGGATAAACGGCCAGTATTTAGACTCCATATACCAGTTCACCGGCTTACCCCCAAATGGAATCAAAATACCTTTATTGACCAGCCCATTGGTACCCAGGAAAGCGTACACCAGATAGCTGACTACAACATATGATATTATATAAGGTATCAATACACATGCCTGATGGAAGGATCGCAGCTTCTTATTCCTGATCTCCGACAGGAAAATCGCAAGAGCCAAAGATACTACTAACGCAAGAATGATAAATACCAGATTGTAAAGGATTGTATTTCTGGTAATGATCCACGCATCCTTGGTACGGAACAAATATTTAAAATTTTCAAACCCACACCAGGGACTCTGGAAAATACCTGTCTGAAAATTCACCTTTTTGAAAGCGATCACTAATCCAGCCATGGGTATATAGTTATTGATCAAAAGATAAATCATGCCGGGCAGCATCATTATATAAAGCCATTTGTATCTCACAATGTTCTTTCTAGTCTTAGATTTCATGTTTTCTCCTCCTCTTGATCCATATTTTATATGATTGGTATATCAAAATCCATTACCTAACAGTCCATTCAGCTTCAATTTTGTTACCTATTCTTTTAAATAAAATCTTAAGCAGCTTACTATTTCCATATTTTCCCATATATAGTTAAGAATTCAAAATATAGAAAGTAAAATTTTTCACTAAATTTGTGATTGATAGTTGAGATTGGTAACTTTTCTTTGTATAATAATATTGATCTGAAACATTAAAACATACAGGTGAGGAAAATTAAATGGATACTTTTATGACAATTTTAAGTGAAGAGACAGGTTCCCGTCGTTCTGTGTATTCGTATCAGTATCTTCGCAATAATAATCAGATGGGCTACCATACAGAAGACAGGAATGGTTCCCTGTATCATTGTCTGAATCAGGATATAATGGTCTCCATATTGCAGTATCAGCGTGAAAAAAATGTAAAGATCAGCATGTTCCTTAATGATATTCCATTTAACCATGAAATTTCTGATTTGGAAATGCCCCGCCACCGAAATGATTTTATTGAATTAACCTATGTCATTCAGGGTACCATTTCTGTCATTGTTGATCAGGAATTGATGACCTTTACAGAGAATGAGTTATACCTGATCAATCCCAATGTGCCCTTTCAGGAGAAAAAAAATATATCCGATGCTGTTGTTTTTAATATCAGTCTTCGTTCTTCCTTTTTTAATGAGATATTATTGTCAAATATTCCGGAGGATTCTCTTCAGGGTTTCCTGCGAAAATGTCTTATGAACGAAAAAAACAGCGCTAAGATGCTCCGCTTCACACCTTCCATCCATTCTGTACAAAAAAAAATCAGTGATGTCTATTCACTGATTCTGACAGAATATAAAACCCGTGCTACAGGTTATATGCTTATTATACAGGGTTATTTCACAAGGCTACTGGACTATCTGGTATCGAACTATCAATTTTCTTTTTCGGAAGATGTGAAGAATAAATACAAAGAATATATGTTTCAGGAAGTCAAAAATTATTTGTACACCCATTATCAGGTGGTTCAGCTGCAGGATTTAGAAGACACATTTCACTACAGCGGAAATTATTTTAACCGTCTTATCCAAACCTTTACCGGAAAAAGCTACTCCTCTTACCTGATCCATATCCGTCTCAAGATTGCAAGGGACATGCTTGAATACTCCACAAAAAAAATCGATGACATTATGGAACAGGTGGGATACCACAACAAAGGATTCTTTTATAAAGTATTCACAGAAAAATACGGAAAAACTCCCGCTGCTTATCGGCGGGAGTTAAAGAAGCAGGACGGCAGGTAAAACCTCCGTCCTGTAACTTCATTCCTAGTCTGTCATGCTGCTCACATATATCCTATCCGGGTTATTTTTTTCAAATATCTTATTTCAGATAATTCTTCATACTCTTAAGAGCATTTTTTTCCAGCCTGCTCACCTGGGCCTGGGAAATGCCTATCTCATCAGCCACCTCCATCTGTGTTTTCCCCTCATAGAATCTCAGTTCAATGATATGCCTCTCCCTCTCATTGAGCCTGTCTATAGCTTCATTCAGCGAAAGGACCTCGACCCAGTTCTCCTCTTTATTCTTCTTATCACTGATCTGGTCCATCACGTAGAGTGTATCGCCTCCCTCTGTATAGACAGGGTCATAAAGGCTGACCGGGCTTTGTATGGCATCCATTGCAAACACAATGTCCTCTTTTGCTATCCCTATCTCCTCGGCTATCTCATTGATGGTCGGTTCCTTTAAATGTTTTTTAATATAGCCCTCTTTCGCATATATTGCTTTATACGCCGTATCACGAAGGGAACGGCTGACACGGATACTGTTGTTGTCCCGCAGATACCGCCTGATCTCACCGATGATCATCGGAACCGCATAAGTAGAGAATTTAACATTCAGGGTAGAATCAAAATTATCTATAGCCTTTATCAGGCCTATACACCCTATCTGGAATAAGTCGTCAGCATTTTCATTGCTGCTTCCAAAACGTTTTATCACACTTAGAACAAGGCGGAGGTTCCCTTTTATATAGAGTTCCCTGGCCTCTTTATCACCCTCCTGTATCTTTGCAAACAGAGTTACTTTTTCATCATTTGTTAAAAGTGGGAGTTTTGCTGTATTCACACCACAGATTTCTACTTTATTAAGAGCCATAATAAGAATCCTCCTAGAACTATTTTCTAGTAAAATGATTCTCACTATGGCTCTTTCGTATTCGCTCAGGCCGAAAATTTAATAAAGTTTTGCCCCTTGACAAAACAAGCTATTTTTTTGTAGTCCAAAGTGAACAATCCCAGACATCTGTGACAAGGCCTTCATAGAATTCAGGCTCGTGGCAGACCATCAGTATTGTTCCTTTATATTCTCTTAGCGCCCGCTTCAGCTCATCCTTGGCATCCACGTCCAGATGGTTTGTAGGCTCATCCAGGATCAGCAGGTTTGTTTCCCTGTTGATCAGCTTGCACAGCCTGACTTTCGCCTGCTCCCCGCCGCTTAAGACTCGCACAAGGCTCTCAATATGCTTTGTAGTCAGCCCGCATTTTGCCAGCGCAGAGCGCACTTCATACTGGGTGTAGGCCGGAAATTCATCCCATATTTCCTGAATACAGGTGTTGGGATTGTCTTTTGGCATTTCCTGCTCAAAATATCCGATCTCCAGATAATCCCCAAGCTGCACCTTGCCTGACAGAGAAGGTATCAGCCCCAGTATGCTCTTTAACAAAGTAGTCTTTCCAATGCCGTTGGCTCCTGTCATGGCAATCTTTTCACCGCGCTCCACTGCAAAATTAAGCGGCGAAGAAAGCGGTTCTCCATATCCAATCACAAGGTCCTTGGCTGTCACCACAAAACGCCCCGGCGTTCTGGCAGTCCTGAAATTAAATTCAGGCTTCGGTTTTTCCCTTGCCAGTTCAATGACATCCATCTTATCCAGCTTCTTCTGCCTGGACATGGCCATATTCCTGGTGGCCACTCTGGCCTTGTTGCGCGCCACGAAATCCTTCAGCTCGCTGATCTCCTGCTGCTGACGGTTATAAGCTGCTTCCTTCTGGGCCTTCTTTACTTCATATACCTCCTGGAACTTATCGTAATCACCCACATAGCGGTTCAGTTCCTGGTTATCCATATGGTAGATCAGGTTCACCACACTGTTTAAAAACGGGATATCGTGGGAAATCAGTACAAAGGCATTCTCATATTCCTGAAGATATCTCTTCAGCCAGGCTATGTGCTCTGCATCCAGGTAGTTAGTCGGCTCATCCAGCAGCAGGATATCCGGTTTTTCCAAAAGAAGCTTTCCAAGCAGGATCTTGGTCCTCTGCCCGCCTGACAGCTCCGTCACATCCCTGTCCAGTCCTATATCTTCCAGCCCCAGGGCACGGGCTATCTCATCCACCTTGGCATCTATCACATAAAAATCATGCATGGTGAGCATATCCTGGATAGTGCCCAGCTCATCCATCATGGTTTCCAGTTCTTCCGGGGAAGCCTCTCCCATCTTGTCACAGATATCATTCATCTGTGCCTCCATCTCAAAGAGCCAGGAAAAAGCGCCTTTCAAAACATCCCTGACAGTCATCCCTTTTTCCAGAACTGTATGCTGGTCCAGATACCCGGCCCTGACATTTTTAGCCCACTCGATCTTTCCCTCATCCGGCATCAGCTTGCCTGTGATAATATTCATAAAGGTGGATTTACCCTCACCATTGGCCCCCACCAGTCCTATATGTTCGCCCTTTAAAAGACGGAAAGATACATTCTCAAATACTGCCTTGTCCCCAAACCCATGGGACAGATTCTCTACTGTTAAAATACTCATGCATGCTCCTCTTACACTTTTCTTTATTATCTCTTAATACTCCTCAACATTATACCCAATAAAGCAGGATATTGCAACAAAATCAAATACGCCGGGGTATAAAGAAAAGGAGGCCATGATAAAATGATTTCTCATTTATCACAGCCCCACTTCAATATTCTGCTATTCCATTTCTAAAGCAATTACGGCTAACAACTCAACTGCCCTGTAGGAACCATTGACAGATTGCTGCTCTGCTCCTTTACAATTGGCATCATTTGTACTCAGTGACTCTGATATATCACCTACTATTGATGTACTGCTGCCATCCACATCTACTTCATGGGCAATAATTGTCAGCATATCAACCATCCTGTAAAATCCATTAGCTATCTGCTGTGGCGCTCCCGTACACTGTGCATTTTTAGTGCTCATGTCATCTATTACAGATTCTATAAAAGATGAATAAATACCGTAGGTATCTAATTCCCATGCAATGACAGCTAAAAGTTCCACACACCGGTATGTACCATTGGCAGATTGCTGCGGCGCCCCTTTACATAAGGCATTATTGGTTTCCCAGGTATCTACGATGTCCATTATCGCGTCATTATACTTACTATCCGTATCTAACTCTATAGCTATGGTTGTCAGCAGCTCAACACTGCGATAAAGTCCGTTTACAGACTGCTGAGGAGCACCTGTGCAAGTTTTATTATTCGTATCCCAATCATCCAGTATATCTGAAATCATATCCGAACATATACCTGCAGTATCATTTTCCATTCCTATAATAGCCAGGAGCTCTACCATACGGTATGTACCGTTGGCAACCTGCTGGGGCGCTCCCTTACAGCCTGCATTATTCTCACTGAGAGCTTCCAGCGAATCATTGACTAAATCACTGTAGCTGCCGGCCATTACATTTAATGACGTGGCTAACAAACATGTAAGAACACATAAACCTGCAATAATCTTCTTCAGCTTTTTCATCCTTTTCATCTTTCTCCCTCCTAAAAATAAGACAAAATAGTATATAAAATATTTAATATTATATCATATATTTGTCTGAATTGTCAATTTATTCTGACTTTTATGCAGATTCGACAAACCAATTTAGTTACTGTTCACACGTCACCATCCCGCGAGGTGTTTTCGTGCGTATTTGCACGAAAATCCCGAGGGCTGCAGCGCGAAACGGCGATTTTTGCCGTTTCTGTGCATCGCGGAGCGTGTTACTGGTCACGTAGTGAACAGTAACTCAATTTATTTTTGCCTGGGAGTCTGACTTTTACTGTTTACATCTCACCCACATGTAAATCCGGTTAGAGCTGCAGGCCGCTACAGGTCCACAGCTTCAAACCTCCCTGCCGCACATCTGTATGTGAGCAGCATTCCTCCTGCGTATACCAGCATTCCAAATATCAGGACAGGTATCTGCCTTACCATCATCTCCGGCGCTGATGTATCAAGCCATGTATCCAGGCCCGGCACATGGATGGCTGTCTCGGCAGCTGCCACGAAAATACACAGGGGCACAATTGCCATCAGAAATGCCTTTCCGGCCTTAAATGCAGTTTTGAAAAAGCTTATAAAAAATACTGCATTAAAGATGGCAAACATTATAAAAACAAAGCCGAAGAATGCCGGGTTTGCTTCTATGCCCGCATCATTTGCCCCCATTCCCACTGCCTGGCGTACAAAGATAAAAGGAATGCTAAGCAGGATCTGTGCTGTCTGTGCAGCTGCCGCAAACAGGCATCTTGCCTTTACCACATCCCGCTTTTTGATGGGCAGTGTTGCCGTAAAAAAAGTATCCTTATTCTCTCTTCCGTTTATAAAACAGAAAAACAGGCCAAGGCATCCGTAAAAGAATATCACATAGAATGGATATGCCGGAATCAGGAACATGGCTCCAAATGCCAGCGTAATATACAGCATAGGATGGGCTACCAGCCTGAATTCTTTATAAAGCAAACTCTTCATCATAATTCTTCCTCTCCATCTTTACCATGATCTCTTCCAGTGACAGCTCCTTCTCATCCGGCTCCCTCAGTGACTGGAAGGAATCCAGAAACTCTTTTTTCCCGGAACATTTTACGATTTCTCCATCTTTAATATAGGTAATATCGTCAGCACATTTTTCCAGGTCGGACGTAATATGAGTTGAGAATAAGATGCTTCTCTTTCCGTCTTTCACAAGCTTCTCAAAGATCGTCAGCAGCTCATCCCTGGACACAGGGTCAAGGCCGCTGGTAGGTTCATCGAGCACAAGGAGCCTGGCATGGTGGGACAGCGCCAGGGCCAGCAGATATTTCACTCTCATTCCCGCTGAAAGCTCCTCCACACGCTTATTCTCATCCAGTTCAAATATCCTCATATATTTCTCATAATTCCCTTCATCCCATCCCGGATAAAACTTCTTTGTCACACCAGTTATCACTTTAAGCTTCTTTTTCATGTAAAAGTCGATTCCGCCGAGGACAATTCCCATGTTCTGTTTGCAGTATCCTTCCTCTTCCCTGAAATCTCTCCCAAACATGCTGATCGCTCCGCTGTCAGGATGGACCATGCCAAGCATGGATTTTAATGTAGTGCTCTTTCCGGCCCCATTCTTGCCTATAAACCCCATGATCCTGCCTTCTTTGAGGCTGAACGAGACATTTTTCAGGGTAAATGCCGGGTAGCTTTTGCTCAGTCCCTCTACCTTCAGTAATTCCATCTCATTCATCTCCTCCGCCAGATTCTAAAAGCTGTGAAGTCAGATCCATAAAAACTGATGTCTTCACAATGGCAATACCTGCTCTCTCAGGAGCTTCATCTCCCAGCACCAGCAGCTTGTCACCCGGCCTTATCTGAAAGATTTCCCTAGCCTTTTTAGGGATAACGATCTGGCCCCTGTCGCCCACTGTCACAACTCCAAACATGTGCTTCCCCTTTTCAGGTATCGCCAGTCCGTTTTCATCCTCATCATAATGGATCAGATTATCTATGGTCACATTATAGAGGGCAGCTAAAGCGCTGCAGTTCATGATATCCGGCATAGACTCTCCATTTTCCCATTTGGCTACAGCCTGCCTTGACACATTTATCTTATCCGCCACCTCTTCCTGTGAATATCTGCTGTTCTTTCTCAATCTGCGAAGATTCATGCTAATCATATTTTTCATGTTTTTCACACCTCCTGAAAACATTTTACCATAGTTCTCAAGATTTTCTACCAACCATAATTTACATGAATGTTAATACTTGTTACGTCAAAAAAATCCCTGTGCAGACTGCCGCCTGCACAGGGATTTTTACCTTCATTCACCGATCAACCGGCATTTTTTCTCTCAGACATGTACCGGATACATCTTCCGGCGCGCTGCTTATGATGCTGCTTTGAGAATGTTGCCGCTGACATTGTGGCCGCTCTGTTCAGCGCCGCCCTGTGTCCACTGGCCAGTGGTTGAACTCCATGTCACAGTTGTCTTGGAGGAACCGCTGGATGTATATATTACCTCTGTAACTTTATTTGACTCTATTGTTACACTGTAATTTCCCGGAGCATCATCTTTGATATAAGCATCAATTGCGGCAGCCGCTTCTGCGGCGCTGTATGTGGGCGCTTTCTTGGCATACTCTTCAGAAGCCACTGTCTGTGCTGCCATCAGCACTACCCTGCCTTCTAAAACAACTTGTTTTTCTTTTGCTTTGTCGATCCATCCCAGCAGGGCAGGTACCAGGATTGCGGCCAGGATAGCCAGAATCACCAGCACTACTATAAGCTCTACCAGTGTGAATCCTTTTTTGTTTTCTTTTGCTCTTTTTGCTTTTTCAAAAATACTTTCTCTCATCTCTTTAATCCTCTCTTGTACTTATTGCTCTTGTCCGGCAGTATTCTCATCAGAGTACCTGCGGCTCTTTTTTACAGCAAATAATCCCAGTCCCGAAAATAAGACTGTACCGGCTGCCAGAGGCAGTACCGGCCTCTCTCCTGTCTGCGGGGCTTTTACGTCTGTTGCCGTGGTTGCAGCCGCCTTCTGTCTGTAGATCAGAGCTACGGGAGATGCTGAGTGGAAATCTGCGGCTATCTGGTTCGCGCTTACCTTGTTCCCTTTTAGGACCTCCCATTTATGTTCTTCGCAGTAATGCAGAACATCTACCTCAATGTAGTCTGTCATGTTATTTGCCACAAATGTGACTGTCACAGGGTTTTCCTCGGTTGGAACTACATCCGTGATCTGAAGCTCCATAACAGGTGACAGGAATTTATACTGGGACATATCCGCCTTCTCAGTTTGAAGTCCGTCAGCTGTATAGATATTTATTTCCGGCAGCTCTTCGCCAAAGGCTTCTGCCACGGTAGTATCCCCTGACGCCCCGTTCAGCCTGTCCACAGCTTCCTGGAGCTCAGCTCCGTACATACCCGGAGCTGTCTTTGTCAGAGATACGCTGCCCCTGCTGGCAGATATCCCGGGCATGTCAATGGCCCCGACGATACTGCCCGCCGCCATAACGGTGGCAGACATGGACATCACAGCTGCCGCGGCAGCTATTATTTTAAGAATCTTTTTCTTCATATTTGTTTCCTCCATTTCACATACATAAGTCAGATACCCCGCTGCAGGCAGACGGGCTATGAAACATGTTATCCGCCTGTCACTCAAGCTTTTCTGTAAGATACGCCTGAACGAGATACCTGCTGTCCTTCCCTGCACTGTGGCAAGTTGAGAGCGTCAGGATACTGCTGCTCTCATCTACCGGCACATCTGTATCCAGGGAAGCTTTCATTGTACGCTGTCCCATGATTTCATCAATATAAGCTTTCCTGCTATCCTCCTCCCTGCCCAGATTATAATTCAGCAAGATATGTTTATCGTCTGAGAGGTAAGCAGCAAATATCCTGTATTTTAATATTGCATTGGGCGTATATATTGTAATTTCATCATGGTCTTTCATAAACTGGCTGTCCTCATACTGGTGCAGCCCGGCAAACATAGAGCCGTCCTTCATGTTGTGTCCATAAAGGACGGTAAGCTGGTCACTAAAATCCTTAGAATTATAATGCTCACTGAATACTGCTCCGCTGACGCTTTCTGTCCGCTCAGCCGTGTGAGTCAGGTAATAGCTGTCATCATTACTGTCCTGTACGACCGGATAATCGATCTCTGTACCGGGTATTGTTATCCAGGCATAGATGTCGGGATTCTGTTCCCTGAGACTATGGAAATCTACAGGGATGTCGATTTGTTTCAATTTTTTTCCGGCGCTGCCGCTCTGGGCATCATGACCCGGCTCTGTCTCTTCTCTTAATTGCCCCTGAGCTCTTACGCCCCGTTCCCCATCCTCCCCGTCAGTATCCTGAGCCTGTATTTCCTGCTCTTTATCCTGCTGCCTCATCTCTTCATATTCTCTGCGCGCTTCATTTTTCTCCCAATAATCTTTTCCGATGTCCAGGGCTAGTATTCCTGCCACGGCAAAAGCGCAGACTGCTGCGCTGACCCAAATCTTTTTTTTCATCACTGACCGCCCTCTGTTTTTACTTCCGTATAAAAAATATTAAGAATAAGTTCATACAGTGCCTTATCATCCACATAAACCTCATCATATACACTGCCCCGGGCTGAATCTCCCTTCAGCATCATGATTCCGCTCTCATCAAGAGACATGGACAGAATTTGTGTGGACAGATAGACTGCTTCATCCGGGGTTATATCCGTAACCATTTCATCTGTAAGATTTTGATATAATGTCAGGGGAAGGGCCATATCATCCTTAACTGCCTTCAGAGCCTGTTTCAGAAAGCTGATTATATACAGCTTCTGTCTGGCCATACGCAGGTTGTTGCTGTAGTCAATGCCTGTATCACGCCATTTCATAAATGTGAGTGCCTGCCTTCCCATCAATGTAACGGTAACTCCTTTTTTTAGTTCTTTATCTGCCTTGCTCAAATCCTCCGGCACAGTCACAGTGACGCCGCCGACTGCATCATTGATCCCGATGACCGCTTCCATATTCAGGGCTACATAGGCATTGACAGGGATCCCATAAAACAGATTCGAGACTGCGTCCACCATGTACTGGCAGCTTTTCTCTTTCCCGTCACCGAAGGCGTATGCCAGTCCAAGATGGTTAATGGATTCTCCCAGATAATTCCCTTTATAGTCAAAGGTCTTAATATCAGTCATTGTGTCTCTGGATATCCCTATTATCTTCATTTTCTCTTTTTCATGATTTAAGACCAGCAGAAAAATAGTGTCAGCCTGCCCGCTCTCACCTGATATTCCTTCTCTTTTTTCAATGACCTCACTCCTCTGGTCTATTCCCATTATCAGTATAGTGGTAAGGTTTTCATTGTAACGGTAGGCCCTGCCTCCGTACCAGATGAGATCTGGGTCGTAAGAATACATTGTATTATCTTCACCTTCTGCTGTACCATCCTGCCGGGAAACCATTCTATTCTCCACAGTACTTACATTGTCTTTAACGGCCTCGGCCCCGCTCACCCGCAGAAAATGGTAGGTTCCCAGTATTCCCATAATACAAAATACAGAGGCGCTGCTTAAAACAAGCACCCCCCGCAAACAATACCTGGCTGCTGACTTTCCGCCAAATGCATGTTTAAATGCCAGAAGTATAAAAGCCCCTGCTGCTCCGCCAAGCATGTTAAAAAGTATATCGTCTACATCAAAAGTACCTGTTTTCCCTAAAAATTGCGCAGACTCAATGCCAAGGCTTATTAAAAACGCAGCTATAGTTCCTTTTGCAGCCCTCCATTTGCCCTGACTGTGCCAGCACACTAAAAACCCGGCCGGAATAAAAAGGGCTAAATTCAGAATATCTCTCACAGCTGCTTTTCCCAGATGGTCCGCTTCCCAAAGGTCATTTAACAGGATAAGCTGGACCCTGGCTTCATTCTGTACTTCCCTGGTGAACAGGGTAACTGTCAGGATTCCTGCCAGATACACAAGAAAAAGACCATTTATACAATATCTTTGATACACTGTCTTTTTCTGTTCCTCCATCTTCATTTTAGGAAAGATCAAAAAATACAGTATAATGAATACTGCTGCAATTCCGCCGGCCGCTGCGTAAAACACTGCTGGTACCGCCTCAATTTCACTGGACATTGTTTCCAGGGCTTTGCTAAAATCACTTAATATTTTCACTCTGTTACCTGTTCTTCTTTTACTATCAGCTTCAGTTCCCTGATTTTGGACTCATTTCCATCTGTATCTATTACTGAATATTTCAGTATGTATTCACCAGGAATATTCACGTTGTATTCTCCTCTAATCTGTATATCCCTGTACAAAATATATCTGTCATCTTTATCATCTGAAACATCTTTCACCTGTGCAAGCAGATCAAATTCCTCACCTGCTTTGATCTCCACTGTGTCATTTACAAGTGTCAATACAGGAATTTCCGGATTTACAGTCTCTGCCTCCTGTTCCTCCATATTTTCCGTCTGGCTCTTCTCTTTTTCTGTATTTTTATTATCAGCTAACTTTTCTTTGTTATATTCGTCATGCTCTTCCCTGAACATCTCCTGCTCTTTTTCCGTTAACTGTATATTCCTGATTTCTATTGTTCCCTGGTCTTTATCTCTCAGGTTCAATTTGTCATCTATCAGACTGTATGACCTGAAAGATAGGAAAATAAATAACCCCGCCGCAATAAATAAAATGCCAGTTATCAAATACTTTTTTTTCATGAAATCGCCTCCGCTATAAAGTACTCTCTGTGTCTAACTCTTCCTCCTCACTGTTCTGTACATATCTGCTGTATTTTTCATATTTTCCGTAGTAACCGTATCTTCCATAGCCGTACCCTCCATATGATGATATGCCTCTCTGGCCCCGGTTCAGCAAATATCCCATCAGTTTTTGCCCCCGGTTCACTTCTGCGATCCCTTCCCTGATCTCATTAATCTCAGCATAGTCATACCTGACGACATATACAGAAGCATCTGTATAACGCATCATCAATGCCGCATCCCCAAACATATGTGAGGGAGGAGTGTCAATAATGATAAAATCATATGATACTTTAAGCTGCTCCATCAGTTTCTCCATTCTGTCATTATCCAGAATCACGGACAGCTCACCTTTTATTTTTCCGGCCGGTATCAGATGCAGGTTTTCTGTTATTCTTACAAGGATATTGTCCTGACCGGCTTTGCCCGTAAGATACTCTCCCAGCCCGTTTTTCCCTGGATCTGTCTCCAAAATACTGCTGACAGAGGGGCTCCTCATATCTGCATCTATCAATATTGTCTTTTTTCCTCTCTCACTGAAGGCCAGTGCCAGATTTACTGACAAAACACTTTTCCCTTCCTGAGGAAGGGCACTGCTAATAAGCAGCACCTTTTTATCTGACTGCTCCAGGCGTTTCTCCAGACGCTGCTGGGCGGATAATACCGACTGCTTAAATGACAAGTCAACTCTCTTTTTATTTATAAGCAGCTGATTTCTTTTCTTATTTTTCCTCTTTTTGAAGCGTACCTCTGGCACAAGTGCCAGACAGCCCAGATCTGTAATTTTTTTCATATCACTTTCTTTCCGGACTGTTTTGATTGTCAGTACGTATCCTGTTGCGCATATAAAGCAGAATGCCAATCCATAAATGATCCCTTTTACAATGGAATCAACAAGAGAATAGCTGTTAACCGGAACACCTCCGGATTCCACCCTGTCAACCACCTGCATCTCTACAGTTCCGCTTGATCTGGAGGCCCACTCTGGGTAAATCACCTCCAGCAGGTCTGCTATGGTATCAGCATTCAGATAATTATTTGCAGAAACTGTAATCGTAAACAGATTTGCCCCCTCTGTGTTGGATGCAGTAATTTTATAGTTGGGGTTTATTGTCTCCCCTTCAACCATAGCCAGCATTTCCTTTGTAAATTCTACGCCGGTTATTATACCTGGTGCCGTCTGACTCAGCCGCTTTGCTATAGATGCGTCTATGGCCGTATCACCTGTTTTTGTTACTGAATATGTAATTTTGGCTTCATAAACAGGCTGATATGTAATATTCAGATATAAAACTGTCGCAGCAGTTACAGCTGCTAAAGCAAGTATTATCTGCATCCAGTATCTTCGAAAGCATCTGAGATAATCATCCATCATACCGCCCAGATCCATTGCAATTTCATCATCATATAATCCTCTTTGTAAATCATCCTGCATTTTTCTACTCCTATCTCCGGGTACTGCTACGATTCTTTCCCATAACTGCTGTAATATCTGTCATATTTTTTTCTTCTGTCTCCTGATGTGCCGCCGCCTTTTACTGCATTGAGCACACAGCCAAGTACATTTGCGCCTGCTTCTTCAAGAGTGTCTGTCACATCGTTCACCATACCGGCCCCCACTCTGTCCTGCCTCATGACAACCACAGCAGCGTCACAGAATTCTGCTATCGCCTCAGAATCTCTTACTATGCCTACAGGAGGCGTATCAAAAAGGATATAATCTACTTTACCTGACATAAGTCTGAATAATTCCCGGAATGCCTGACGAGTCAGAAGCTTATCCGGTTCAGCTTCCGGGCTGCACTGAAATACACAGTATAATTCCCGTTCTCTTCCTTTGTATATGACTTGTCTCAGTTCAGAATTGCCCTTCAGATATTCGGATAATTCCTGTTCCTTTTCCAGAGTGATATCAAAGATCTTTGCAAGTGCCGGCCTTCTCAGATCAGCGTCTATCAGCATTACCCTCTTCCCCCGCCGTACAAAACTTAATGCCAGATTTGCAGCAACTGTTGATTTCCCTTCATTTTCCTTAATGCTTGCAATCATGAGAGACTTCATCTGGGAATTTTCCATTTTTTCCTGAATCCTTGTGGTAAGTTTATCCATCTCTTCAACATAAGCAATATCCGTGGCACTCTGAGATATCAGGATGGACTTCTGCTTATTTTTCTTCTGGTATACAATACTGCCCAGATAATCTGCATCTAATAAACAGGCTGCCTGGTCTCCGCTATAGATCTTATCCCCAAACAGACATTTCAGTACAACCAGTCCTGCTCCTGCGATTAATACCATTAAGATCACAACACATGAATACAGCATTGACTTATCACGGCCAGCCGTTATATTGTCTGCTGACGGAGGCTCCAGGCTGTTCAAAAGATATCCTGATTCAAAATAACCTGACAGAGAAGGGTATGCCTTTAATGCTGCTTTTAAAAGACGGAACGCATCCTGTGAAGTCCCTGCTGATGCCTTTAGCTTTATAACATTGCTGCTTCCTGTCTGCTCCGCCTCCACTCTTCCCGCAAGCTTTTCTCCATCTTCTGTTTTCCGCATCTGGTCTTTTAATGTATCACTGTTTAATGCGCTCATACATCTGGCTACTGCTGCATTCATATTGTAATCATTCAGTTTTGAGGCAGAATTGTCCCTTGGTATCACCGCCAGATTCGTTGTGGCAGTATATTCCGCCGGCATGTAATAATTCAAAAAAATGAATGATACAATCCCGCATATTCCTGCCGTCATCAGGATTATCTGGAGAAACCGGCAAATGGAACGCCGCAGGTAAGGAATGTCAAAACCTGCATAATCCTGTCCCCGCTGTAAATTCTTCGGTGTCATATCCGTTATCGTCCTTTCTGTTTATGAGGTAGTTACTCTACGATCACTATTAAAGATGCATTGCACTCATAGCCTGTCTTTTCTGACTTATAGGAATATTCTGCTGAATATATACCCGGAACATCAGTATCCACATCAGAATGAATATCGATCCTGGAAACAGATATGCTGTGTGCGTCTGACGTCATGTCCTCTGTATTATCTGTATTATCTGTATTCTCTGTCTTATCCTGTGCGGGTCCGATCAGCAGGATTCCCTGATCATTTACATAGTCCAGGTAATCTTCCGGTCTGAATTTATCCCCCTTCTCTATATAAGTCAGATATTCTTTTAAAATTATCTGGGGCCGCAGTGAGTGTTCCTCATAACTGTCCTCATAAATTTCTATCTGAACAGGAAGCAGCGCTGAATCTCCCACGCTGTTTTTAACCTGAAGCGTACAGTCATAGATTCCCTTATCAGGTTTTTCCGGAATAGTATCATTGCCGTAAAAAGTGATAAATGGTGAAATATCCCCGTCAATGCAGTCATCTGCATGCACATAATTAAATAATGAAAAGTCCTGATTCTCCGGAAACCTCAATCTTTGTGTAAGAGTAAACCGTGGTTTTCTATAATCTTCATAGTATAATGTTCTTGAAATCCTGCCTGCATTATTAGATTTATCAAAGGCCACATAAGTCACGGTAAAAGCATTATCTTCTCCTTCCTCCTGCTTTTTGATATTTTCAATCAGTATACTGTCCGATACATCTCCATCCTTATCATCAAAAGCCGCTATCCCTTCCAGTATTTCCTGGTCACTGGCATCCAGTCCTACCGTTATACTTTCTGATCTTGCGCTGAGTACAGGGCCCTTAGGGTCAGCTGCTTTTTCATTTATATATAAGTAATAGATACCAGCTATAAGTGAAACAAAAAATATAATGCCAACGATGTTTTTAATTCTTTTCATTTTGCCTTACCTTTCTATGCCTCTGAGCCTGATCGTTTCATAGCCTTTTAATATTCTGCTGGGATTTTCTGACAGCCAGATATGAATATCACGTCTTCTATAAGACTTCATAAGAACCTCTGCCAGTTTCCCCATAGCAGGTGTACGCACCTCTGTCCCATGCGCGTCTGAGGCGATCACACCGGCTATTCCATTCCGCAGAAAACCATGCGCCAGCTCCCTGCACCGTACTCCAAACCCGCCAGACAGGCTTTCCTTGTTTATCTGCAGTACACAACCTTTTCTTTCAAGAAAATATGCCAGCCCCGGATCCCTTTGCATAAAATAATATCTTTCCGGATGAGCCAATATTATCCTGTAATTCAGCTTCTGCAGCATAGATATCCTGCTGCAGACATTTCCCGTACTCTCATTAAACGGAAATTCTACCAGGAGATAATCCGTACCATTCACAGGAAGAAACCTGCCGCTTTCCACCATCAGCTGCGTGTTCTCATCCAGTAAAATTTCCATCCCCGGATAAAGAGTAACTGGTATCTTTTTTTCATACAAAACTTTCCTCAGTCTGTTCAAAGCTTTAATATAGCCTCTAATATCATATGTATGATAACTGCAGTGGCTGGCTGCCACCATATGATGTGTTCCTGTAAACCCTGCCATGGCCGCCATGTCAGCCGCCTCTTTTAAATTCCCTGCGCCGTCATCTAAACCTGGCAGAATATGAGCGTGGATATCAACCATTTTTTCCTTTCTTATTTATCCTGTAAAAAGAACCTGCTATCCTGTTAATGTTATCTTTAAAAAATTTATCTTTTAAAAGGATCAGTACTGCAAAATAGATGCATGCACCACTAACCATCATAATTGCCGTATTTAAAAACGAAGGGAAAAGCATAATATTTTCCCACTGCAAAACAAAAAACATCAATCCTCCCGCAATCAGATAATTTTTGGACAGCAGAAAAATTCTCTTAACCGAAAATTCTTTACGCACTATATAAAGCTGTACAAGTGCTATTACTGTCTCCGCCAAGACGGAAGCTATCGCTGCCCCAATAGAATAAAATACAGGAATAAGAAAAACATTTAGTATAAAGTTAACGCCTGCACCTATACATACTGTTAATGTAAACATATTTTGTCTTTGTGTAGGTATCATATACTGCATGCCAGTAACGTTATTGATCCCTATCGCCAGGACAAGGAAGCTCAGCACACACAGCAGAGGGATCACCTTATCGTAGCCTGCCCCTAAAAACCAAGGCACTAAATTTCCTGAAATGCCGATCAGCCCAAATGTCAGAGGAATACCTAAAAACCACACGAAATTATACCCTCTGTACATATACATCTCCACGTTCCTGTTTTCCCTGTGGTTAAAATAGTAACCAATGCGGGGAATCATCACTGTTCCAAGTGATGTCACCAGCGTTAAAACCATTTTTGACAATTTTAAGGCCTGTTCATAATAACCATTCTCCGCTGTACCGGGTGAAAAAATTCCTATCATTGTCTTATCTAAAACCGTATAAATCTGAATCGCTATAGTTGGTATAAACAGAGAAATTACTGTTTTTAAATTTACGCAGGGATGTAAATTTCTCAAGTCCGGTTTGTCTATATAGCGCGGCAGATAGAACCACAGTGAAATATTGCTCAGCAATTCCAGACCTACCAGGCCGGCAGCATATATCAGAAGATCATTCTGGGACTTAACAAACACAAAAATAAAAATAATTCCTGCCAGCTTAAAAATCACATTTCTCAGCACCGTCTTTCCGAACTCTTCCATACCCTGCAGAAACCAGGAAATATCAAATGCAACCGTCAAAATATTAATTGAAAGTATCCAATACATTTGATTCCCGCCCTGTTTCATGCAGAACAAAAAGTATATCAGCATACTTACTGCAACAGTCATAAACCTGAGAATAACTGTGTTCCAAAATACTCTGCTGCGCTCTTCACGGTCTTCATGGATATACGAGATCTGCCTTTGTCCATATGTAGAGGTGCCTAATGCTGCAAACAAGGCAAAATAGGAAACTACTGAAGCAGTAAAGCTGTATAACCCGATCCCTTCTGCTCCCAGCACACGGGAAGTATATGGGGTAGTTAAAATTGGAGTTAAAAGTATTAAAATTTGATAGCTGACATTATAAAGATAGTTTATTCTAATGCTTTTTTTCATATCCCACTGTGCCTTTCTTCTACATCTGTATTATTTCCACATCTATATTATTTTTCTTTAATCTCTCATAAAATTGTTCTAATCTTTCATCAGATAATTCCGTATACGAATCCATCCTTCTGCCAAGTATGTTATATTTCTTTTCTGCCAGGCGGTGGACTTTAAAAATTTCAACAGGTATTTGCTGGTATTTCTTAAGAAAACCAATTATTAATGTCAGGTTTTCATCATTATATGTATAAGGTTCTACAAGAGGGATCCTGAAACATAATATCTTCTTTTTATCTGCCAGCTTTTCAACATTCCGTATATATTGTTTAATATCTCCTTTCAGAAATTTTAAACACCCTTCAGGCTGAAGTATTTTAATATCCACTATGAACCAGTCTAAATTTTCCGCGGCAAATTCCAGCTGCTCATCTGATACAAAAACAGACGTTTCCGCCCCCTGGTTTATACCGTATTCTTTTAGATCCAAAACCAGCCTGCCCAGCTTTGGAAGTGTAAGCAGCGCTTCCCCTCCTGACCATGTAATTCCTCCTCCTGAGGAATAAAACGGAATATCATGCAGCAATACCTCTCTTAGCTGGTCTATTGTATAATATTTTCCATATGCTCCAGGTTTGCTTCCGGTCTGATAATGAACTATCTTATTATCCAGATTTTCCGGGTTCGCACACCAGGGGCACCTGATACCGCAGCCTTTTAAAAATACAGTTGTACGTATTCCCGGACCATCCTGCAGACAAAACCTCTGTATATTACCAATCAGATATGAATCTGATGTCTCCTCAATCATACTTTTCCCTCATTCTGCAGAGCCCGTCTGATGAGCAGATTTTTATATTCTTCAGGCAGATCATTAAAATATGCACTAAATCCCCACACCCGCACGATCAGTCCTGTAAACTTCTCCGGATGTTTTTGAGCCTCAAGTAAGATACTGCTGCTTACCACATTCATCTGCATCTGAAAGAAGCCGCGCTTGATGCCAAACTGCAGAAAGTCAACAAATTTTTCAAAGTTGTTTTCTATGAAAGAAGGCGCTGCCATAATATCGACAACATTCCCATTAAAACCTCCCCTGCTGTAATCTAAGGACGCTGCAAATGACACTAATTCCGTATAGGCCTGTCCGTGCATACTTGAAATATGGACTCCTAAAGGTTCTCCTGCTCTCCTGCCATCAGGCGTTTCCGGTATTTTTTTGCCGCAGTCAACATAGCCCGGGGATGATAACCCAATTTTAAATCTGCCTCCAAAAGAATTCCGCACGTCTGCGATACCTGCTTTAGCTGCATCAAACAGTCTTTGGCTGACCTGTACTGCAATATCGCTGTCATCTCCAAAATGAGGGGACACTGAACTAAGTTTTTTAAATATTTCCTCCTGCTTCATGACATCTTTCAGTTCCTGCAAGGTAAATTTTTTTTCTTCATATACAGCCTTTTTTATATTTAGCAGAGCGTCTGCCGTATTAGAGAGTCCAACAGAAAGAAGGCCGTAATTGTTATATCTGGCTCCCCCTTCTGAGATATCCCTCCCATACATCAGGCAGTCTGGATAAAACATTGTAAGTAACGGGTCCTCTTTCCATTTGATAGCTGACGCTGATTCAGCACATCTTTTTGCCTGTTTTTCTATTTCTTTACAATAATCATTCAGCAGGCTTTCAAAATTTTGGTATTTACTTTGCTCTAAAACATTTAGAAAATCCGCCATAGGTCCTGCAAAAATAACATTGTCCAGATTATTCTGATCCATTGTTTTTCCTGGTATGAGCGGTTCCCAGCAGGCAGACGTACAATAGCCATATGTGTCTTCTTTTTCGTAACCAAATTCCTGCATCAGCGGAATAATAAGATCATCATTAGAAAGCAGGGGACTTCCGTTCCCTTTGACAATACAGCTGCATGCTTTTGCCGCCAGCTTACGGGGCATAGAGGCACTGACACGCAGAAGCAGTTTGGGATCAGGCAGGTTCAGCCTGGATATAATATCCAGTAATGCCCCAGTTATATTGTTGCAGAAGTAGCTTCCGTCTTCCTCAAGACCTCCAAGAACAATCAGCTGTCCAGTATCCCCAAGCAGCGCCTGGCTTTTAAATATGTAATGCCTGTGCAGGCATATGCAGAAATCTGTCAGTATATCTTCTGTCTCTTTATTGCTGAGCCCTTCACAGTAGCGGTCCAATATTTTATCAAGGCGCCCCAGTCCCATTAAAGTGTGCCCTGACTGATGCAGAAATTGATTCCATATGAGTATGCGCTGCAGGGCGTCTTCCATATTTCGTGATTTTTCTGTAATAATCCTGCTTACCCGCTCTGCGGCATCTAAAGTCCCCAGATTTTTCAGGTATTTAACACATCTCAATAGATATTCTTCCACTGCAGACAATATATTTTCATTTGTAATTCTCATTTCCTTACTAATCTTTTTGCCGCACGCCACTCTTTTTATTTCTTTTAAAGATGCATGGGCAATAAGGGTATAGTCTAATGGAAGATTATGGATCACCGGCTTATCTGACCATAAGGAAACATTCTCATCTATATAATAATAAAATCTGTTTCCACGTTCATAATGCATCTTTGTCTTTTTCAGCATATGTACTATTTGCTGTCCGGGCTGCTTATCATCTATTAGTTTTGTAAAAAGAATGTTCTTTAAAATATCAGCATAATATTGATGATTTTTTTGTTTTACTATTTTATTTTTCTTCCATGCTCTGTTTTTTGCCATATGTAAATGACGGCCAGCCTTTGATAACGTCTTTATTTTTTTCCCATTATGCATCTCATCTACCTCTTTAATAAACGATGCTTAAGTATCTATCTTTAACTGCTTCTTTACATACCTCACAAATGCGGGATACTGAAAACAGCTTTCACAAATACCTTTAATAACTATTTTCGCTTTTTTAAAATTTCTGTATTTTATGATATGTACAAAAATTTCACGTATATAAGAGCAGAGTATTTTGTGATATTCTCTTTTATTATAGAATCTGCTGCTTAATAGATTATTTCTGTAAAATAAATGGTACATATCCATTCTTCCTGTATCTTTTTCTTCATATAAAAGTAAAGCTTTTGCATTTTTCCGTTTATGGCAGACTCTTGACTTTCCGACGAGATATGCCCTTCCGGCCTTTTCAGTCAGGCGCTGTGTATATTCAGCATCATCTCCCCAGATAAAAAAATCCTTGTACGGCAGTCCGCATTTTTTTATTGAATCTACAGGTATCAGCAATGACACGAACGTAGCATTTTTAATTTTAACAATGCCCTCATCCAGATATCTGTACCAGTCAGAATAGCCATTTGGGGCTACTCTGCCATCTATCTGGGGTACATTCATTGCCTCTCCATTTTCTCCAAATACAGTACTGGCCAGAAAACTGGCCTTCTCATTTTTTATATTGAGATACCGTTCTGCAGATATCAGTTCTTCAAGAGCATTTTTTTCCGGAACTGTATCATCATCCATTATCCATATAAAATCATTTTTTAATTTAGCTGCACGCCTGAAACCCTCATGAAATCCTCCGGCTCCACCCAGATTTGTTTCCATGAGACAATAAATAAAATTATTATTCTTTAAAAATCCTTTATCATTTAGTGCATCATGCGTTCCATCTGTACTGGCATTATCGATCAGCAAAATACTGCTGACCGGATACGATTGTGACTGGATCGCCTCCAGACACTCTATGAGTAAGTCTTTTCGGTTATATGTAACTACCACCGCTGTTACACCTGGATTCATAATAATCCGCCTCCTGATCTGCTGATTTTTTCAATCTCACTTCCCGCTATTTGCTGTATCATTCCTGATTCTTTCATCACAATATTTCAGAAACCCGCTGTAATCCTGAAATAAAGGTTCTGTATTCATAAAAGATTCAAGTATCTCCTCTCTTTCATCCCCGTGCCAGTCAAGAAACAGTCCTTCTCTTTCTAATTCACTGATATCCCTTTTCATATATAGATGAAAAAAAGCTCCCATTTCTTTGACAGTTGGATATTTTCCATAGAATTTCAAATATTCTTTTACACATATAAAAGCCTCGTTTAATTGTTCATGTACTCTTTTTTTGTAATATTCCTCCAAAGTACATACTATTTTTGCAGGGTTCCCTGCTGCAACTACATTTTCCGGTATATTGTCTTTAACTACACTTCCTGCGCCAATAATCACATTATTTCCAATGTGTGTTCCCATCAAAATAATACTGTTCATACCAATAAAAACATTATCCCCAATAACAGTTTTTCCCGCCTCACACAGGATCTGTCCATAATATCTGCGCAGCACTGAACGGCTGTAATCATGCTGAAGGATAATAGTTCCCCTGGCTATTTTGCAGTAACTGCCTATTTCCAGCATCCATGGCCTTTGTACATCCACAAATGTAGATTTCGCATCAAAAAAGAACGTCTTCTTTCCAACCTTCAGATCCTTTTTCTGCAGATAATAATTCAGTTCATCTGAAGTCTCCGGCTTCATTCCCCAGTTTATCAGCTGCTTCATAAAAATCCGCCGTACTTTATTTCTCACTCTCAACAAATACTTCAATTAATGCTCCTGTCTGATTTAAACAATCTATTTTTGATATCTCTCACTTCTGTATCATACTGCAGATAGGCAGCAGCAAATTCATGCATCTTTACCTTGTAATCTGGAGGCAATGATTTGTACCAGAGGATGACCTTTTCAAAATCAATGGGTGTATCATCCTGAGGGATCCTGAAATGATAAGGCCAGTTTTCATTGATGGACATATCCGGCACTTCATAGATAAAAGGTAAGCCTAATGCTGCATATTCTTTACTTTTTAATGACGTATCCAGGGCAGCGCCACGTTTGTGGTACGCCAGCCCTCCAATGCCTATGTGGCAGCCTGCAGCGGCGCCGGACATCTCTTCCAGCGGAACTGCTTCATGCAATACAATATTGTCCATAAGCCCATATTCCGCTGCCGCTTTTTTTAATTCTTCTGTGGTATTATTCTCATTAGAATAAATGTCAAATCTTAAAGTGTATGGCCCCTGGTATTTTTTAATCCCTTCAATAACACGTTCATAGCCGTGCCAATACCTGACATGTGCAAAGGCTATACATCTGAATTCTTCTTTCAGTTCTGGTATTTTTCCGGGCTTGTACCTTTGGGCATCTATACCATTAGAAAACGGCAGGTATTTTTCAGGGAGGACACAATCTTTTTGAAGACAGACTGCTACAAGATCTAACCCTGGTTCAACAAAGAGTTTAAAATACATCATCTCTACTCTTTCATTAAAACGGTCTGACAGTCTGTCACTTGGGTCTAATGGATATGTAGGCAATTCGTAAATGACTTTTGCTGAATTTTTCATGGCCCTGAAGAATTTATCGCTAAAAAATATTCTCTGAAGCAGACGGCGTATATAGACTAATTCAATTTTATTTTCTGTTATCCACCCGTTAAAATGTTTAAATACATCAGAAAGATAAATCCTGCTTCTGGTTTTGAATAAGGCTGCATCATATTCCCAATGGGCAACCTCTCTTCCTGCCCTTCCCTGCCTTACTTCAAAAATGGTTTGTACTACATATTCCTGCCTTCTCTCCATTGTCCCTGCATATGTTAAAAATCCTGCACGTTCAAAACTGTGCAGCTGAGCAAGGGTCTTATTCTGATAATTCATAAAACTAAGATTTATATATAATATTTTTCTCATTAATAAACCATCATCCTATTCTGCTAAACTGCTGTCATATTTTTCAAATAAAGTGGATCTTTTACTCTTTGCAGTAATACTATCTTCCAATGCAAAAAATATCATCATTAACGGAAATGTCTGCAATTGGTCCAGATACCATAAACCAATAAAATAGCAAATCCAGCATATTGCAAAAAGTTTGGCCAGATTTATATTTTTAACTGCCTTTTTTACAGAATCTGTAAAATAAGATACCGACATAAATATCCATGCTATGAGTCCGGGCCAGGCGTATGTTACATATTGGGCAACATAAAAATTATCAATAGATTTAATGTCATACCCCTCAATGTACAAGTGGAAATTAAAAGCCCCTCCCCTTCCCAGCAGAGGGTCAGGCCAGTTTTTTAAAATAGTGTTGTTAAACAACAGCTCACGGTAATATGCACTGTCCTCCAGAATATCGGCCTGTGCACCGAATCTCACTGAATAATCTGTATTAAATATGAAATCAACAGCGCTAAAAATCGTCCTCCAGATTCCCTGGGCCATCCCGTCCCTGAATATGATTAAAAACAGTAAAACTGCAGGCATAAATACCCCGGCAAATAACAACGCCTTCTTTACCTCTTTTTTTCCTGACAGGATCAGAATCAGAAATACGGAAAGCGCCAATTGACCTATGGCAAGCCTTGCGCCGGTCAGAAAAATGTTTACTATAAAAAGTACCAAAAGCAGCGGCTGGCTGCACAGATCTATCTTTTTCTGCCTGACATCGTAACAGATAAAAGGAAAAAAGATCATTAAATATAAACCATATGAATTTGTCTCCCAACAGGGTCCTTTAATACGCATTGCATCAAACCGCTGTACGCTGCCTACCTCTTTGCCAAGAGTATTCAAGTACAAAAATGGCGATTTTCCTATAACAAGCTCCAGCGGACTCAATAAACAGACGAACAATAAACATTTGTATATGAGAGAAAGAAACTGCTCCGGTGAATATTCATACCTCAGCAAATACATGACGGCAAAAAGTACCATAAAAACATTTGTAAACCAGTAAAATATTGTATTAAGACTCAAATGAAACAAATTCGTATAAATCACAATAACTGCGTATAATGCTATCCATACTATGTGTTTACAATGCTTTAAAAGAGATATAAACTCCTGACGTTTTCTGCCGCTTGAGAATATTGAAAAGTATAATAGAATTTCGATAACCCTAAGCGCCGTCAAATCAAAAAATCCGATTCTTATGCCAAAATACGAAGGTATAATAAGCAGGCTGATTATAAATAAATTTGCGATCATCCTAAAGCTTATTTGTCCGTGCCTTAATGCTCTCCAGTTTATCTTTGGAATTTTAACTGTGTTAATAAACCTCATTTTTATATCTCCGTTAATTATATATTTCCTGCAAATGCACAGACTGGCTGAATAGTTACGATTTCTTCCTTACTTATGACGCAGTAACTGGTATATCTCTTTATAGACACTTTTAGGATTTGCAAATAAATTCCCATATAAAGTAAGCATCATGTAGTCCTGGATTCTGTTTTTTTCCTTTATCCTGAATATTAGTTCCGCTGCTTTCCTGCATTTCCTTACAGTTTTAATTTTATAAGCCTTACCTTCTATATCTCTTTTGCTTAACCATTTTTCAAAGAACGTACACTGTTCAATCCATCCTGCATACTCTTTTTTTCTTTCCTCCCAGTTATCTAAGGTATTAAATGTCGCACAGCCTTCAAAGCGGCGCCATTTTATTGACTCAAAACAATATAAATAGAGTGAATCTGTAATCATGCCTAACCGCCACAGCAAAGCGTCATGTGACTGGTTCTCTGTCCATATTTGTTTGATTAAACCCATAAATTCTGACTTAAAACCATAAACACAGCCCGGACGCCTTATATTCATAAATCTGGAAGTAAATTCTATCTTTTCCAGACTGTTATCATATTTCATAGCGTATACACCCGGAATCTTAGTTTCCGGAACATAGTTGAGTACTTTAAAATTTGAAACAAGTACTCCAATTTCAGGATGCTTCTCCATAACTGATGCCATCATTTCGATCTTCTCAGGATTCCAGATATCATCCTGGTCGCATGGAAAAATAATGTCTGAGGACGCCAAAGCAAAACTATGGATAAAATTACAGCGCCAGCCTTTATTATGTTTATTCACATATATTTTCCATTTATCTAATTTATATCTGTCTGTATATTCTCTGATTTTCCGGACGGTTTCATCAGAAGAACAGTCATCTGCAATAATTACTTCATCCGGTATCCTCGTCTGTCTGCGCAGTGATTCCAGCTGCTCAATAATATATTTACTCCCGTTGTAACACGACAATATAACTGATGTAGTCATCTGATTACCTTTCCTGTTTATGTTTTCTGTCAAATTTCCTCCACTCATATTCTGTTCGGTTATCCATCCCGGCAGCCTTGATCTTCTCACATTCTGCTCTCCGTTTTGCCTTCAGATTTTCAAAGGTACCTGCCTTCCGTGCCGGGATACCTGCTGCAATTGTTCCTGGCAATACATCTTTAGTAACTACTGCTCCGGCGGCGACAATGGCATTAGGGCCAATGCTGACACCCCCTAAAATCTGGGCACCGGCCCCTATAAAACAATTGTCAAAAATTTCAATACATCCAAGATGCTGTACAGAGAGATCCGGATCTATATTTCGCATTAATAAATGTATCACATCATGTGTTATAAACCTGACATCAGCAGAAACGACTACGTTATTATGTATTTTGATCAATTTAGGATCCATTGGAATTTTTCTGGGCTGATAAAATAAATTTTCACCGCATTTAAAAAATATGTGATGTCTTTTAATAAATCTGCTTCGCATGTCAGAGAATGGCAGACAAAAAAATACTGTCTTCTGTATTAATTTTTTTACTTCTTTTAGTTTCCAGCAGCTCATACACTAGTCCTCATATTTGATGTATTTTAAGATTTCTCATTAAAAAAGTGCATCCTGATATATTCCATAAAGCCGCATGTTTCATATAAAATGCCTTTAAACCATGTTTCAGATAAGGGTTCTTCCTATAGTCCGGAAACCTGGAATTTACTTTATATAAAGTTTCTTTCTGCATTTTCTTTCTGAAGTGCTTATCCTTAACCCTGCATATACGTCCCATAGAACTGCATAATAAAATTTTTACATATGCATATTCAAGCTCATAGTAGAACTTATAAAAATTATTAGTATTAACATAATATTTAAGTACGTCGTCCATAACGTAAAAAATATGCTTTACCCGGCAATCCTGTTCCCCATGTGTAGAGGAATTTCCATGAATAACATAATAATAAAGAAAATCATCTACTGATATTATGGTGCCGAGATCAGGAAGCAATTTCAAATAAAACGCGGTATCCTCATAGAAAACTTTTTCCGGAAAATGTATGTCACTATTGCGCAGCATCTCTCCCCGGTAGATCTTGTTGCACGGTGATACATCAGGATCAATAAACATATCTTTCTGACTCATAAATTTCTTGGATATGACTTCTTCTTTATCTCCATTTTCATGGACGATTATATAGTTGCAGACAACCATATCCGCATTTTTTTCTTTCGCCCTATGATAAAGTACCTCTAACATTTCGGGTGCAATATAATCGTCTGAATCTATAAAAACGATATACTCCCCAGATGTCATGTGTATGCCCAAATTGCGGGCCCTTCCCTGTCCTCCGTTTTCTACATTTGTGAAGGTGAACAATCCGGGATACCTGCTGGCATATTCGCAAATAATACTCTGAGAATTGTCGTCTGACCCGTCATTTACGATAATTACTTCATAATCCTGCATGGTTTGCCTTAAGATTGAATCCAGGCATTTATTTAAATACTTTTCACTGTTGTATACAGGAATAACAATACTGATTTTTTTCATTTGTATCTCCAAATATTAATCTTCTATTGTCTCCAGAAACTTTTCAATCCTCTCAACAACTGCTTTCTGCCCGGATACATATTTTTCGAAAATCTTTTTCTCAGATGACTTAATAACTTTTTCCAGCTGATCTTCTTCCCTGCAGACTAATATGTAGTTTTTCTTTTCAAATGCCTCTGCAATCTGCAGCTGATGATCATCAACATGTTCTCCGTATTCTTTTCTTCGCGGAAATACGATCACTGGTTTTCCAAAGTTCAGTCCCTCTATAATTGTTCCAACCCCGCTGTGTGTTATTAATAGATTGCATGATTTTATAGTTTTCAAAAACTCATCTCTGTTCAAAAAACGTTGGGACTGATAATGCTTAGGAGCATAAGTTGAATTGCCTGTCTGCGCAAATACAGTATCTTCGATAATGCCTTTCTCAACTAATCCATCTATCGAAGCCAGCAGCCTGTTTAACTGAAATTTTTGAGTACCAACTGTTACAAATATCATTTTTGTTTACCTCTGATTTCAAAATATTCTTCCAACATATTCTGCTCTTGGATAAAACTCCAGCATCTCAGGCCACTGTACTAAAAACAGATCTGCTATGTATTTCATATACCGTCCGGTCAGGGATGGCTTATCAACTCTTGCGAAGGATTCTATATATATGATTTTCTTTCTCATTATCTTTCCGATCAGGCAGATTGGAAACGCTGCCAGAGCGCCTGTAGAAATTATGCAGTCTGGTTTTTCTCTGTGCAGAACACGAAACGAAATTATAAAATTTTTAATCAGCTTGACTGCGGCTCCCTTTTCTTTCCTGTTAATCTGCTCCACAAACCACACATTTTTCCATTTTCCATTTAAACCTAACTCATTTTTTTCTGTTAATAAAAATGATTCATGGTTACAGACAATATTGTGCAGACACATGATTTCTTCCAGATGTCCTCCCGAAGATGCTGCAAAACACAATTTCATCTCTGCATCCCTCCTGTTTTATACAAGTACACTTGCAGATTTTTCTAATCTCTGCAGTATAAGTCCCGTGTATAGACTTTATCAATTACTTCATCCAGTTCATCATTATATCTGTTGGCAATTATAGTATCTGCCTCATCCCGGAACACTGCCCAGTCATTGATAACCTCATTTTCTAAAAACACACTGCCGTCTTCCAGTGAAGGTTCATATATAATAACCTTTGCGCCTTTATCCCTGAGTCTTTTAATAACTCCCTGTATACTGCTGTGCCGGAAGTTATCACTTTCAGCTTTCATGGCGAGACGATACACACCTACCACAACATTTTTATTCCTGGTTCCCGCACTTTTTTCAGAATGAGCTGCTGCCTTATCAAAGACACGCTCCGCGATAAAATCTTTTCTGGTCCGATTAGCATCCACCACTGCCTTTATAATATTTTCAGGCACGTCATGGTAATTTGCCAGCAGCTGTTTCGTGTCCTTAGGCAGACAATATCCTCCATATCCAAAGGATGGATTGTTATAGTGTGAACCAATACGCGGGTCAAGGCTGATTCCTTCAATAATTTGTGCCGTGTTTAGCCCGCGTATTTCTGCAAATGTATCCACTTCATTAAAATAGCTTACTCTCATTGCCAAAAATGTATTGGCAAACAGCTTTATCGCCTCTGCTTCAGTTGATCCTGTAAACAATACCGGGATATTCTTTTTAATTGCTCCATCCTGCAGCAGTCCTGCAAAAGTTTCTGCTGCATTAACCAGATGTTCATCATCAGAAGGACGCCCCACTATGATACGGCTTGGATAAAGATTATCGTATAATGCACGCCCTTCCCGAAGAAATTCGGGACTAAAAATTATATTTCCAAATTTATATTTTTTCCTGATATATTCTGTATAGCCAACAGGTACTGTAGATTTAATGACTATAACTGCATCTGGGTTTACTTTTGTGACAGTTTCAATCACCTGCTCTACGCAGCTGGTATCAAAGTAGTCTTTGCCTTCATCATAATCAGTAGGCGTTGTAATAACCACAAAATCTGCTGACCTGTATGCAGCCTTTCCATCAACTGTAGCTTTTAAGTCTAAATCATGGTATTTTAAATATTCTTCAATCTCCTTATCTGCCAGTGGAGAGATACGATGATTGATTTTATCAACTTTTTCCTGGATGATATCTACTGCTTCGACATGATTGTGCTGTGAGAGCAGGCATGCCAGAGATAAACCTACATAGCCTGTTCCTGCAACCGCTATTTTATATTGCTTCATATAAATTCCTCTTTTCATTTGCCATATCTGCTTCTTTACAGATTATTATTTAACATTTATCACATCGCTCCATCGCCTTTTACCACGGCCCCTAAAGTCCTGATAAGGATTTTTATATCTTCACCTAATGTCCAATTTTGGATATATTCCATATCCAGCTGAACTACCTTTTCAAAATCAGTAATACGGTTTCTGCCGCTTACCTGCCATAACCCTGTAATCCCGGGCTTAGTTGCCATCCTTGCACGATGATGGAAATCGTATTTATCCCATTCATCCACAGTAGGAGGCCTGGTGCCTACCAGGCTCATCTCCCCCTTGAGTACATTCCAGAATTGTGGGAATTCATCAATAGAGGTCTTTCGTATAAACCAGCCCAGGCCATGCTTTGTGCCATCGGGGCCGCTTCCAATTATTCTTGGGTCAGCGTCAAGCTTAAACATATGTCCCTCAATCTGATTTTTTTCCATAAGCTCTCTTTTTCTCTCCTCCGCATCCATATACATGCTCCTGAATTTATATATTCTGAATTTTTTACCGCCTTTTCCGATTCTATCCTGTGAAAAAAAGACAGGGCCGGGAGACGCCACATATATCATTGGGCCAAAAATGATAAGCATGATTCCTGTGAGAAGTGTACCAACCATGCCTCCGCAAATATCCATCAAGCGTTTAAGAAAAGCCTGACGCGGAGTCGCTGCCCTGATACATGTAGTTATAACAGGATATCCGCATATCTTTTCCAGGATCTGCGTGTCATGCACATTCCCGGGAAAATTCAGACAGAAATGAACCGTCACCCCCATCTCTCCGCATATCCTTATTAGTTTGTCCGGATATTCTGTTTTATCTGAAATCTGTACCAGTACTTCATCTACCCAGTGGTTTTGAATATATTCCAGTATCTCTTCCTTACCCGAAGCTACTACAGGATAAACGCCTGCTGCCTTTATCTTGTTTTCTTCTTCTACTATCCCAATCCCTGTTATCCTCATAGACTTCCTGCAGCTTTTTTCCAAATGTTCAGCCATATCTGCAGCCAAATCCGATGATACAATGATGAGTACCGCACGTCCTCTGTCAAAACCTCCGCCATATTTTTTCAGATAGCATTTCCATATACAGCGCATAGAGTATAAAAGGAGAAAGTAAAATAAGATAAAACAAAAAAAAGAGATGCGTGAAAAATCATCTGACTGTTTTGTTAAAAACAGGTACAGCCCTTCACAGGCAGTTACATATCCCACCTGGCCGGCTGTAGCCTTTAATTCTTTCAAATATCCTCTATTCAGGATACTTCTGTAATTTCCAGTCAAAAATATTACACAGACAGTAACAAGAAACAGGATTATAGACATCTCCCTGTAAAGATTTATATTATAGATACCTTTAAAACCAGACCTCACCATTACAGAGAGTGCAAATGATATTTCTACAATAATTAAATCCAGAACCATAAAATCTACATGTTTTAACCAGCTATTTGAAATTCTCCAATACATAATACAGCTCCTTAGTTTACAGAAGATTAAATTATTTTCTTCCATATCGATCCCTGTCATTGCGTGCCAGCACTATCTGGGAATGAAAATTTATGCTTCTGTTTTTAACAATGACGGCATGGATACATCCTATAAGCTGAATAAGAACTAAGCCTTCTCAATTGCCACACAACATAATAACAATTATGTGTTTTCGCCTTGTATTACATAATAACAATTATGT